>DATCYH010000135.1:0-2868 GCA_036570405.1 Nocardioides sp. | reverse complement strand
CGGCTGCCTCCGCGCGCCGATTCTCGGCCTTCTTGCGGCTGGCGAGCCAGCCCAGCAGGGCCAGCACCAACAGGACTACGACGGCAATGACGACGATCAACACGATTGTTTTGGTTTCCACGTGGATCAACCTCTTTCGCGGGGTCGGTCGGCCCTTTATTTGTGGTCGTGCGGGGTGGTGGAGCCGGGCGAACGGTGGTTCGCCTTCTGGCAACAATGCCAACTCCCGTCCCGAAAACCGAGAGCAAGTCTCATATCCGAGACTTCTAACGCTCCGAGCACCTGTTCACCGGCCGGCGCCGGGAGTTGTATTGACGCCATGGAGCACCCCACCCCCGCGCCCGACCGCACGGTCGCCATCGGCATCGGCCCCGTCTCATTCGACGAGCTGATCGACGTCACCCGCAACGGCGCCGGCGTCACCCTCACCGACGAGGCCCGCGCCGCGATCGACAGGGCCCGCGCGGTCGTCGAGGAACTGGCCCTCGCCCCCACCCCGGCCTATGGCATCTCCACCGGGTTCGGCGCGCTGGCGACCCGCCACATCCCCACCGACATGCGCGCCCAACTGCAGAAGTCGCTGGTCCGCTCGCACGCCGCGGGCTCCGGACCGGAGGTCGAACGCGAGGTCACCCGCGGACTGATGTTGCTGCGGCTCTCCACCCTGGCCACCGGCCACACCGGCATCCGACTCGAGACCGCCCAGCTCCTGGCCGACCTGCTGACCCACCAGATCACGCCGGTGGTCCACGAATACGGCTCGCTCGGCTGCTCGGGTGACCTCGCGCCGCTGAGCCACTGCGCGCTGGCGCTGATGGGGGAGGGCGACGTACGCGACAGGGCCGGCACCCTGATGCCCGCCGCCGAAGCCTTTGCCGCCGCCGGCCTCGCGCCCGTCGAGTTCGAGGCCAAGGAGGGCCTCGCCCTGATCAACGGAACCGACGGCATGCTCTCGATGCTGGTGATGGCGATCAGCGACCTGCGGATGCTCCTCAAGACCGCCGACATCGCCGCGGCCATGTCGGTGGAGGGTCAGCTGGGCACCGACCGCGTGTTTGCCGCCGAGCTCCAGGCGATCCGGCCGCATCCGGGCCAGGCCGCATCCGCCGCCAACCTCACCGCGCTGCTCCGCGACTCCGGGGTCGTCGCCTCGCACCGGGGTGCCGACTGCAATCGGGTCCAGGACGCCTATTCGCTGCGCTGCTCGCCCCAGGTGCACGGCGGGGCCAGGGACACCGTGGAGTACGCCGCCAGCGTTGCGGGCCGCGAACTCGCCAGCGCCGTCGACAACCCGGTCGTGCTCGCCGAAGAGGGGCGGGTCGAGTCCAACGGCAACTTCCACGGCGCCCCGGTCGCCTATGTGCTCGACTTCCTCGCCATCGTTGCCGCGGACGTCGCCAGCATCAGCGAGCGCCGTACGGACAGATTCCTCGACAAGGCCCGCAGCCACGGCCTCAACCCGTTCCTCGCCCACGACCCGGGCGTCGACTCCGGCCACATGATCGCGCAGTACACGCAAGCCGCGATCGTCTCCGAGCTCAAGCGACTGGCCAACCCGGCCTCCGTCGACTCGATCCCGTCGAGCGCGATGCAGGAGGACCACGTCTCGATGGGCTGGTCGGCCGCCCGCAAGCTCAGGAAGTCCGTCGACGGGCTCGCCCGCGTGGTCGCGATCGAGGTCCTCACCGCTGCCCGCGCCCTCGACATGCGCCGACCGCTGGAGCCGTCACCGGCGACGAGTGCCGTCGTACGCCGTCTGCGCGATGCGGGCATCGAAGGACCCGGCCCCGACCGGCACCTCTCGCCCGAGATCGAGACCGCCGTACAGCTCGTCGCGTCCGGCGCGGTGCTCGCCGCGGCCCAAGCAGTGATCGGAGAACTCGCATGACCAAGGACCTCGACACCAATCACAGGTTGCCGATCCACGCGCCGCACGGCACCGTGCTGACCGCCAAGAGCTGGCAGACTGAGGCGCCCCTGCGAATGCTGATGAACAACCTCGACCCGGCCAACGCCGAACGCCCCGAAGATCTCGTCGTCTATGGCGGCACCGGGAAGGCGGCCCGCAACTGGGAGGCGTACGACGCCCTCGTGCGCACCCTGCGCACCCTCGAGGACGACGAGACCATGCTGGTCCAGTCCGGCAAGCCGGTCGGCGTGATGCGTACCCACGAGTGGGCGCCGCGCGTGCTGATCGCCAACTCCAACCTGGTCGGCGACTGGGCCAACTGGGAGGAGTTCCGCCGGCTCGAGGACCTCGGCCTGACGATGTATGGCCAGATGACGGCCGGATCGTGGATCTACATCGGCACCCAAGGGATCCTCCAGGGGACGTTCGAGACGTTCGCGGCGGTGGCCGACAAGCGGTTCTCCGGCACGCTGGCCGGCACCATCACCCTGACCGCCGGCCTCGGCGGCATGGGCGGTGCCCAGCCTCTCGCGGTCACGATGAACGACGGCGTCGCGATCTGCATCGAGTGCGACGAGTCCCGCATCGCCCGCCGCATCGAGCACCGCTTCCTCGACGTCCGGGCCGACAGCCTCGAGCACGCCCTGGAGCTCGCGATCGCCGCCCGCGACGAGCGACGGCCGCTGTCGATCGGTGTGCTCGGCAACGCCGCAGAGATGGTGCCGGCCCTGCTGGAGCAGAAGGCGCCGATCGACATCGTCACCGACCAGACCTCGGCCCATGACCCGCTCTTCTACCTGCCGGTTGGGGTCTCGTTCGAGGAGTGGCAGGCCCAGCGCACCGCCGACCCGGCCCGCTTCACCAAGGCAGCCCAGGCCTCGATGGCCACGCACGTCCGGGCGATGGTGGAGTTCCAGGACGCCGGTGCCGAGGTCTTCGACTATGGCAACTCGATCCGC
>DATCYH010000134.1:0-3327 GCA_036570405.1 Nocardioides sp. | reverse complement strand
GGAGCGGCCGGCAACAACGTCACGCCCCCACCGCCACGGCAGCCGAAAGAGACTCTGCGGACGCCAGTGCGCGAATCCCTGCTCACTACCGAGCGGACGGCGACCCCCGACCGGCAAGGTGTCCGTGCACACAAGGAGGTCCAGCCGTGCACACAACGACACCAACCAGCGGAATCGACTCCCGCCTGGGATCCTGCGGTCCCGACCAAGTCGCCGACCTTTTCCAGGACGACGAGCGCACCGAAGCCCAGCAATCGTTGGCTTCTCGCCGCTCCCAGGCCGGCTCCCCTGCTCTCGCCCCGGCGCCTGCGGCGTCCGCGGTGAGCCGCCTCGCGAACCCCGTCCACGCGACTACGGATCAGAAGGTTAGGGGTTTGTCGCTCGCCAGCGTGATGGGACCACCCGCTCGCCAGTGGCATGGGACCACTCCGGGGTTCGGTCAGGTCCGGCGACGGGATGATCGTCGGGCCGCTGCTGGCTCGTCAAGGTCGTCGGTGACGGCGGGCTTCTGGCGTTGGCGGTAGGACTCGCCGTCGAGGACGAGTTCGTGGGCGGCGGACTGGAGCCGGTCGATCGCTGACTGGGCGAGGAGCGGGTCGGCCATCAGCCCCAGCCACTCGACGGGCTCCCGGTTCGAGGTGATCACCGTGGACGCTGCCCGGTGGCGTTCGACGATGAGTTCGTAGATGTCGGCGGTGTCGATGCTGTCCATGGGTTGCAGGGCGAAGTCGTCGATGATGAGCAGGTCGACGCGCAGCAGCTTGCGGATCTCGTTGTCGTGGCTGTTGTCGAGCCGACTCGCGCGGAGTCGTTTGAGGAGCCGGTCGCAGCGTTCGAAGTGGACGCTGATGCGGCGCCGGACGGCGGCGTGGCCGAGGGCGGTGGCGAGGAAGGTCTTGCCGACGCCGACGGGTCCCATGATGACGGCGTTGTGCCCGGCGTCGACGAAGCGCAGCGAGCACAGCTCGTTCCAGACCGCTCGGTCGTAGGTGATCTTGGCCGTGTCGTCCCAGCGGTCCAGGGTCATGGTCGGATCCAGACCGGCGGTGCGGGCGCGCCGGTCGGCCGAGGTGTTCTCGCGGCGGGTGACCTCGTCGGCGAGGACGAGCTCCAGGAACTCGGCGTGGCCCATGCCGCCGGTCTGTGCGAGTGCCAAGCGTTCGGGGAGGGTGTCGAGGCTGCGGCCGAGCTTGACCCGGCGCAGCAACGCCTTCAGCTCGGGGGTGACAGTCGGTGTGGTGCTCATCCGGCCACCTCCTCGTCGCCGGCGCGGACAACGAAGTGGCTCTCGTCGCGAGCGAACCGAGGTGTCACGACCGTGCCGGCTGGCGCGGGCTGTGGTGTCGCGTCGGTGGTCTCGGTGCCGCGTTCGAGCATGCGGCCGATCAGGCCCACGTTGATCGCTTCGGCGTCGAGGGCTCGTTCGCAGGCGGCGTTGACCCGCTCCGGGCCCCACTTCTTCACGAGACCCAACAGGGCGTAGACCTGGCGCATCTTCGTCCACGGCAACGGGATGTCCAACAGCGCGGTGGCGTAGGCGCCGACCGCGGGGCCGTGGCCGGCGGCAAGGCGCTGGAGCTTGTCGAGATCGCGCATCGCGTAGATCGTCTTGTCCGACGGCAGATCGGCCGGGTCGGTCGACCGGCCGCCCGGGCGCTGACGGGGGTGGACCTTGATCAGCTGGCCTCGGGAGAACACCCGGACCAGGCTGCGGTCGGCGCGCACGTCGACTCGGGTGCCGATCAGGTTCCCGGGAATCGAGTAGAGCGCCTTGGCCACCTCGATGTGATGGTCCCGATGAACCTTCGCGACCGCGTAGACCGGCACGTCATAGGGCGCACTCGGAGCCGCTGCCAGGACCGGTTGTTCCTCGAGTCGGAAGTGCTCGGCCGGGCGCAGCTGGGTGGTGCCATGGACGCGCATCCCAGCCCGTTCCCGGCACCACACCTCGACCCGCCGTTGCGCGTCGGCCAGGTCGATGAAGACCTCGCCGGCGAAGAAGCTGTTCCGCACGAACGGCACGACCCGCTCGACCCGAGGCTTGTCCTGCGGAGACCGCACCCGGGCCGGGTCGACCACGAAGCCACGGGCTTGCGCGTACTCGACGAAGGCCTGATTCAAGCGTGGCTCGAGCGGGTTGGCCTGGTCGACGACGGTCTTCATGTTGTCGGGGATCACCGTGGCGAACACCCCACCGAAGAACGCCCACGCCGCTTCGAACCCGGCGACCACATCGTCGAGCGTCTGACGATGGCTGAGCCACACGAAGCTGAACCGCGACAGCACCGGCGTGAACACCAACGCCCAGCAGTCCCGCTGCCGCCCGGTCTCCGGATCGCAGATGCGGCCGAGCTTGCCGAAGTCGACCTGCAACTCATCACCCGGCTCGCCATCGGAGACTCGGACCGTCGACGAACGCACGGACCGGCCGATGCCCAACTCCTCCAGCGCGTAGCGATGCAACGTCCGCTCCGGCACCACGACGCCTTGCCGCTCCAACAGCTCATGCGCCTTGACCACGGTCAGGCCGTCATCGTCGAGCCACCTCTCGAGCTGATCCCGATGCGCATCGAGCAGACGGCGGGCTTCGCCCCGACCGTCGGTGCGATGCGGCCGAACCATCTCGACCACCTGACCCAGCAACAAGTCGGTCAGCTGCTCCTCACTGCCGGCCCGGTCCAGGCCGAGTTCCTCGGCGGCCTCGACGTAGCGGCGGACCGTCTTGCGGTCCATCCCCGCCAGCCGGCTGACCGCCCGCAACCCTTCGCCCCGCAGCCACAGCCGCAGGACCTCTCGTACTTCGAACACGCGAACCTCCCGGAACGCCATGCCGCCTCCAGTGGGTCTCGTCGACAACGGCGACGGCAAGCCGAGCGTCCACGACACCAGAACTGGCGGACCCCGAGAGGTGGTCCCATCACTGGCGACAGGGTGGTCCCATCACTGGCGACAGGGTGGTCCCATCACTGGCGATGAGATGGTCCCATCCCACTGGCGAAACTCACGCCAGGTGGTCCCATCCCACTGGCGGGCGACATGGTGGTAATTGAAACTCGTGGCGTTGTACTTCCTACGCCAGTTTGACGTCCAATAGACCGAAGACTGGCCAGACTTCCAGATGGTGACCTTGTAGTCGATGTTCCCATAGAGGAACGAAGTGCCGTTAGCTGAGATGTAGAGGCTATCGCCGAAACCGGTGAGTGTAAGGGAGCAGGAATGACCTGCGAGCGCCGGGCTGGCCGTGAGGACCGGAAGTACGAGTCCCGAACCGACTGCCGCTGCCCCCAGGAGCAACCGACGCCTTGAGATCGTCCGCTCTACGTTCGT
>DATCYH010000133.1:0-7384 GCA_036570405.1 Nocardioides sp. | reverse complement strand
GGCATTGGCCGCCACCCGCCCGGCGCGGTTCGCGCCGATGGTGCTCGCCGACGGGCCATAACCCACCAGCTGCACCCGGGGATCTACCACCGCCGTGGTCCGGTCGAGCTGGATGCCCCCGGCCGGGCTGCGCAGGCGCAGCGGTGCCAGGTGTGCGATCTCGGGACGGAACCCGGTGGCCCACAAGATCACGTCCACGGCCTCGAAGCTGCCGTCGACCCAGCGCACACCGCCCGGCTCGATGGCCTCGAACATCGGCCGGCGGGCGGCATAGGCACCCAGCCGCTCCGCCTCCCGCTCCTGCTCACGCAGCACCAGCCCGGTCACGCTGACCACGCTGCGGGGCGGCAAGCCACGACGTACCCGGTCCTCGACCAGGGCGACCGCCTCGCGGCCACGGTCCGGAGTGAAGTCGTCAGTGCGCCAGATCGGCTCGCGACGGGTCACCCACACGACTTCGGTGACCGGAGCCAGCTCACCGATGAACTGGACCGCGGACGCACCACCACCGACGACCAGCACCCGCTTGCCGACGAAGTGGTCGCGACCGGGATAGGAATGGGTGTGCAGCTGCTCGCCAGCGAAGGTCTCGACGCCCGGATGGTGCGGCACGAACGGTCGGGTCCAGGTGCCGGTCGCGTTCACCAGGGTGTGCGTGCGCCACGTGCGCCCCGCGGCGCGGACGACGAGCAGGTCTCCGTCCGAGGTCACCCCCTCGACCCAAACCGGGCGGATGATCGGCAACCCGTGCCGCTGTTCATAGTCCCGGAAATATGCCGGCACCACGAGATTGGCGCGCAACCCGCTGCGCTGTGGCGCAGGCTCATCGGGAAGATCAGCAACGCCGTGGACGTCCTGCATCGTCAACGAGTCCCACCGGTGCTGCCAGGCACCGCCCGGAGCGGAGCCGGCGTCCAGCACCACGTGGTCGATCCCGAGACGCGTGAGGTGGAAGGAGGAGGAGAGGCCGGCCTGTCCGGCGCCGATCACCAGGGAGTCGAGGATGTCCACATCCTTTCCAACGTGGGGCGTGACGGGTCTATGCCCGGCCCTCTCCCAGCACCGACAGCCGCCGCTCTGCCTCAGCTCCTGCTGCCGTAATCTGGGTGCCGTGCCGAACGACGCTGAGTTCCTCTATTCCGACCTGCTCCCGACCGGCAAGGACGACACTCCTTATCGGCTGATCACCACCGAGGGCGTGAGCACCTTCGAGGCGACAGCCCCGGACGGCTCGACCCGGACCTTCCTTCAGGTCGAGCCCGAAGCGATCCGCCAGCTGACCTCCGAGGCGATGCACGACATCAGCCACTACCTGCGCCCGGCGCACCTGGCCCAGCTGCGCAAGATCATCGACGACCCGGAGGCCTCGGGCAACGACCGCTTCGTGGCGCTCGACCTGCTGAAGAACGTCAACATCTCCGCCGGTGGCGTGCTGCCGATGTGCCAGGACACCGGCACCGCAATCGTGATGGGCAAGAAGTCCGAGGGCGTGCTGACCGGTGCCGACGACGGCGAGGCGATCAGCAAGGGTGTCTACGACGCCTACACGAAGCTGAACCTGCGCTACTCGCAGCTGGCGCCGCTGACGACGTACGAGGAGAAGAACACCGGCACCAACCTCCCGGCGCAGATCGAGCTCTACTCGACCGCGCAGGGCGAGCACGGACCGGAGTACAAGTTCCTCTTCATGGCCAAGGGCGGTGGCTCGGCCAACAAATCGTTCCTGTTCCAGGAGACCAAGGCGATCCTCAACCCGAAGCGGATGCTGGAGTTCCTCGACGAGAAGATCCGCTCGCTCGGCACCGCCGCCTGTCCGCCCTACCACCTGGCAGTGGTCATCGGCGGCACCAGCGCCGAGTTCGCGATGAAGACGGCGAAATATGCCTCCGCGCACTATCTGGACAACCTCCCGACCGAGGGCTCCATGAGTGCGCATGGGTTCAGGGACCTCGAGCTCGAGGACGAGGTGTTCAAGCTGACCCAGTCGTTCGGGATCGGCGCACAGTTCGGTGGGAAGTACTTCTGCCACGACGTGCGCGTGGTCCGGTTGCCCCGCCACGGCGCCTCCTGCCCGGTGGCGATCGCGGTCTCATGCTCGGCCGACCGCCAGGCACTCGGCAAGATCACCCCCGAGGGTGTCTTCCTCGAGCAGCTCGAGACCGACCCCGCGCACTACATGCCCGACGCGGGGGTCGCCGAGGACATCTCCGGCGGCGAGGTCGTCAAGATCGACCTGACCCAGCCGATGCCGGAGATCCTGGCCGAGCTGCGCAAGCACCCGGTCAAGACCCGCCTGTCGCTGACAGGTCCACTGGTCGTGGCCCGCGACATCGCGCACGCCAAGATCAAGGAGCGCCTCGACGCCGGCGAGGAGATGCCGGACTACCTGAAGAACCACCCGGTCTACTACGCCGGCCCCGCCAAGACTCCCGAGGGGCTGGCGTCCGGTTCGTTCGGTCCGACCACGGCCGGACGGATGGACTCCTACGTCGAGCAGTTCCAAGCCGCAGGTGGCTCGATGGTGATGCTGGCGAAGGGCAACCGTTCCAAAGTCGTCACCGAGGCCTGCGACACCCACGGGGGCTTCTACCTCGGCTCCATCGGCGGTCCCGCCGCGCGGCTGGCCCAAGACTGCATCAAGTCCCAGGAGGTCATCGAATATCCCGATCTCGGGATGGAGGCGATCTGGAAGATCGAGGTCGAGGACTTCCCGGCCTTCATCGTGGTCGACGACAAAGGCAACGACTTCTTCACCGATCCCTCCGGCGCAGTCACCGTGCCGCTGAGCTCGATCGGCGTTCCCGGCGTGAGGGTCCGCTCGCAGGAGAAGTAACCCCTGAAGAAGGTAATCGGCTCGGCCACCCAGTGCTGGGTGACCGGGCCGATCCAGGTGGTTACGACGGGCGCGTCCACAACGGGTCGCGCCCGCGGCGTCAGCCGCGCAGCTTGGCGGAGAGCGCGATCACGGCGTCGAGGACGCCGGCGAGCTCGCCAGTGCGTCGCTCGAGGGGCGCGAGGCCGCTCTCGGCGAAGTCGGTGAACAGCCCCAGGGAGACCTGCGGGCGAACGGCGATCAGGTGCGCGTTGGCGGCGATGGTGCGCCAGTGCTCAACGGCTCGGACCCCACCGTCGGCGCCATAGGCGACCAGGCCGAGCGCCTTGCTGCCCCACTCGGGGTAGATCGAGTCGAAGGCGTTCTTCATCGCCGCCGGAACCGAGTGGTTGTACTCCGGGGTGACGAAGACGAACCCGTCGAGTTCGTCGATCTTCTGGCCCCAGGTGCGCACCTTCGGGTCGGCATACTCGCGGTTGGCGGCACCGGGAACCGTCGGGTCATTGAGGAGCTCGAGGTCGTAGTCGGCGAGCTCGATCAGCTCGAACTCGGCGCCGCCGTGTGCGAGAGCCTCGTCCAGGACCCACTTGCCGACGCTGCTGCCGAGACGTCCGGGACGGGTGCTGCCGATGATGATGCCGATCTTCACGTGTTCTCCTGTCGTTGGGAATGCGTTCTCGAGGTGAACAAGTCGACCGGTGCAGCGATTCCCACCGGGGAACTGTGGACCCGCCCGATACGTTGACAGGAAAGGCGACGAGAGGAATTCCCCATGCAGTGCCCCACCGACGGCGCAGTCCTGGTCATGAGCGAGCGCTCAGGCATCGAGATCGACTACTGCCCCACCTGCCGCGGCGTGTGGCTCGATCGCGGGGAGCTCGACAAGATCATCGAGCGCTCCTTGGACCTGCAGGGCCCCGCGCCGGCCGCTCCGGCACCACCGGCGCCCGCGCCCCAGAACGCCGCACCCCAGCAACAGCAGCGCTATGTCGACCGTTCCTATGACTCGGACGACCGGGGCCGGTCCTTCGACCGAGGCTCCTACCAGCCCGGCTATGGCCAGCCCTACCGAAAGAAGCGCAAGGAGAGCTGGCTCAGCGAGCTCTTCGACTGAGGAGTCCGCTTGGTCGGTGCGCGATGATTCAGTCGTGCCCCTGAGTCTGCCTTTCCCCCGCAACACCGGCGCCCAGCCTCGCGCCGGGGCGTTTCCCGACTCGCCCCAGTTCCGCGACGGCGTCTTCCACAACCGTCGGGAAGGGACCCGGGTGACTCCGGAGGCGGGGCGCGCGTCGATCGCTCGCGACTTCGCCCGGAAGGGCACCAGCGGGCGGCCCGGCAGGTCGATCCCGCTCGGTACGCCGTCCCTCCCACCGGTTGCGGCGACCTGCGCGGCGACCTGGCTCGGCCACGCCACCGTGCTGCTGGAGGTCGGCGGACACTTCGTGCTCGCCGACCCGGTGTGGAGCGAGCGCGTCTCCCCGGCCACCCGCGTCGGTCCCCGTCGCCACCACCCGGTCCCGTTGGCTCTGCGCGAGCTGCCGCAGCTCAGTGCCGTGCTGATCTCGCACGACCACTACGACCACCTCGACACCCGCACCATCGAGTGGCTCACCGCGAATCAGTCCGTTCCGTTCGTCGTCCCGCTCGGGATCGGCGCACACCTGCGTCGTTGGGGCGTGCCTGCGCACCGGATCGTGGAGCTGGACTGGGGCCAGGAGCACCTGGTCGACGACCTGCACCTGGTCTGCGCCGAGGCACAACACTTCTCCGGTCGGCTGTTCACCAACAACACCACGCTCTGGTCGTCCTGGATCCTCTCGGCCGGCGGCGCGCGCGTCTTCTTCGGCGGCGACACCGGCTATCACCCCGGTTTCGGTGCGCTCGGTGAGCAGCACGGACCGTTCGACCTGACAGTCCTGCCGATCGGGGCCTACGACGACCGCTGGCGCGACGTACACATGGACCCTGCCGAGGCGCTACGCGCCCATGCCGAGCTGGGCGGCGAGGTGTTGCTGCCGATCCACTGGGCCACCTTCGACCTGGCCTTCCATGCCTGGGCCGATCCGATCGAGTGGTTGGTGCGCGATGCCCCGGCCGGTCTGCGCCTGGCCACCCCGCGCCCGGGTGACAGATTCACCACGGACGGCGAGGCGCCCCGAACCCCCTGGTGGAGATGAGCCTCAGGAATAGAGGCGTTCGATCACGTCAGCATATTTCTTGTCGATCGGCTTGCGGCGCAACTTCAAGGTCGGCGTGAGCACCTCGCTGCCCGGCAACCAGAACTCCCCGAGCACCTCGAACCGCTTCACCTGCTCGACCCTGGACAACTTCGCGTTGCCGGCATCGATGCCGGCCTGGATCGCGGCCACCAGACCCGGGTCCTTGGCCAAGGTGGCCGGGTCCGGTGAGAGTCCGGCCTTGTCCGCGAACGCGGCGGCACCGTCCGGGTCGAGGGTGATCAGGGCGACGTTGTAGGGCCGCCCATCGCCGATCACCGTGATCGTCGCGGCCAGCGGCGTGGTCACCTTGAGCGTGTTCTCGATGTTGGACGGCGACATGTTCTTGCCGCCCGAGCTGATGATCAGCTCCTTCTTGCGATCCACGATCGTGAGATAGCCGTCCCGGTCGATCGTGCCCACGTCACCGGTGTGCAGCCACCCAGCGCCGTCGATCGCCTCCGCGGTCTTCTCGGGGTCGAGGCGATAGCCGGGCATCACGCCGGGACCGCGGAAGAGCAGCTCCCCGTCCTCGGCGATCTTGATCTCGGTCCCGGGGATCGGCAGTCCGACCGTGCCGACGCGCGCCTTGCCGGGCGGGTTGATCGTCCCCGCGCCGGAGAGTTCGGACATGCCCCACAGCTCGCAGACCTCCAGACCCAGTCCCATGAAGAACTTGAGCGTCTCCGGGGCGATGGCGGCGGCGCCGGACCAGGCCCACTTCAGCTCGTCCAGGCCGAGCGCGGCCCGCACCTTGGCCAGCACCAGCTTGTCGGCGACCTTGAACTGGAGGGCGTCCAGGCCGGCCAGCGGCTTGCCGGCCAACGCGGCGTCACCGTTCTTCTCGCCCATCGCCAGGCCCCAGGACATCAGGCGCTTCTTGACCGGCGACTCCTCGGCAGCCACCTTGGCCTCGACGCCGGCCTTGATCTTCTCCCAGACCCGCGGCACCGCGAACCAGATCGTCGGACGCGCGTCGGGCAAGGCAGCGGCGATCGCCCGGGGGTCGGCCACGTAGGTGACCTGGACGCCCTTGATCGCGGCGAAGTACTGCGCCGACGCGCGGTCGGCGATGTGGGCGGCCGGGAGGAACGAGGTGATCCGATCACCGAACTCGACGGGCACCACCTGCTCGGCCCCACGCACCGTCTCCATGATGTTCGCGTGGGTCAGTTGCACACCCTTGGGCGGACCGGTGGTTCCCGAGGTGTAGATCAGGGTGAGCAGGTCGGAGGGCTGCACCGCACGCCAGGCGGCCTCGAAGTCGAAGTCCGCGGTGGTGAGGGCCTCGACCTCGGCCAGGGTGTGCGTCGCACCGTCGGGTTTCCCGTCGACGACCACGACGTGATCAAGGTCGACGCCCGAGGCCAGGATGCCGGGCAGCAGGGCGACCTCGGTGACGACGATCCGGTTGCCGGCGTTGCCGAAGAGATAGTCGATCTGCTCGGGCGAGGAAGTGTTGTAGATCGAGAAGGCCGCCAAACCCAGGTGCATCGCTCCGGCGTCGACCCAGGCGAACTCCGGTCGGTTGGTGAGCAGGATGGCGAGCGTGTCACCGCGCCGATAACCGAGTGAGGCAAGGCCGCCGGCGACCTTTTCGACGTGCCGGGCGTAATCGCGCCAGGTCACCGAGACCGCGTCTGCGGGGGTGCGCAGCGCCACGGCGTCGGGCCTGATGCGGGCAGTTTCCTGGAAGGCTTCGCAGACTGTCGTGGCGGAGGTCATCACTTGCTTCCTGCTCGGTGGCGGTGGTGGCGAATGTAAGCCACGTCACATGTTCGGGCAAGGAGTAGTTTCGAGGCATGACTGATTACCGCATCGAGCACGACTCCATGGGCGAGGTCAAGGTGCCTGCCGACGCACTCTGGCGCGCCCAGACGCAGCGCGCGATCGAGAACTTCCCGATCAGCGGGTCGACCCTCGAACCTCGCCACATCAAGGCCCTTGCCCTGGTGAAGCGGGCCGCCGCTCGCGTCAACGCCGACCTCGACGTGATCACCGGCGAGCAGGCCGAGGCGATCATCGCGGCCGCCGACGAGGTCGCCTCGGGTGCGCACGACGCGCAATTCCCCATCGACGTCTTCCAGACCGGGTCCGGCACGAGCTCGAACATGAACACCAACGAGGTCCTGGCCTCCCTGGCGAGCGCGGCAGGAGTCGACGTACACCCCAACGACCACGTCAACGCCAGCCAGTCCAGCAACGACACGTTTCCCACGTCGATCCACGTCGCCGCCGCGATGGCGGTCGTCGAGGACCTCTTCCCCGCCCTCGACACCCTCGCCACCTCCCTGGAGGCCAAGGCTGAGGAGTTCCGCGACCACGTGAAGTCCGG
>DATCYH010000132.1:0-2468 GCA_036570405.1 Nocardioides sp. | reverse complement strand
TCATGATCGCGACCCTCGCCGTCCTCGGCGCACTGGTCGGTGGATCCTCGGTCCTGGTCGCTGTCTCGGCCGTGGCCGCCGTCATCCTCGGTGCCGTGGCCACCAAGATCACCCACTCCGAACTCCTCCAGTCGCGCCGTGACGCAGCCCGTGACCGCGCCGAACAGGCCCAGGCCTATCGCAAGCTCGACGAGACCCGCAGCGAGGAGAACGCCGAGTTCGCCCGCACGATGACCGAGCGGATCGCGGCTCGCCAGAAGCTCATCCACGAGCTGGAGGGTGAGCTGGCTGGTGCGCAGCGCCAGGTGGCCGAGACCAGGCTGAAGTTGGGCTCCGAGTCGCGACGTGCCGACCAGGCCGAGCGTCGTCTCGGCGAGGAGAGCACCCGCCTCGAAGAGGCCGAGAGCCGCGCCGCGGACGCGATCGTCTCCGTTGCCGAGCTCGAGCAGGAGGTCGTCGACCTCAAGGCAGAACTGGCGGCGTGGGAGCAGGTGCAGGTCCGCAAGCGGGCCTGATCCACTGGCGGCTCGGCGTCACCGCGCCGAGCGCACCGAATCGCGCAGCGCCCGATGGATGCCGTTCGGCGTCAACACCCCGAGGAACCGCGGGCCGCGCCGCACACCCAGCACGGCTTTGTCCTCGCGCATCAGCACCGCTAGTGCCTCCTCGAGCGTGGCATCGATGTCGATCGCGGCGGCCAGGTCGCCGGCACTGACGCCGTCGAGGGGCTCGAGCAGCGCCTCGTCGATCGGGGTCACTGCCAGGCGCCGGATCCCCCGCGAGTTGCCCACGAAGTCGGCCACGAAGTCGTCGGCCGGCGAACCGAGCACCGCTGCGGGTACGTCGTACTGCGCCAGGCGTCCGCCCTCGGCGAAGACCGCGACCCGGTCGCCCATCCGCACGGCCTCGTCGATGTCGTGGGTGACCATCACGACGGTCTTGCCCAGCTCGCGCTGGAGCCTGCGGAACTCCTCCTGCAGGCGACCACGGACGATGGGGTCGACTGCGCCGAAGGGCTCGTCCATCAACAGCACCGGAGGATTGGCAGCGAGGGCACGGGCCACGCCGACGCGTTGGCGCTGACCGCCGGAGAGCTGGTGCGGATAGCGCTCCGCATACAGGCCCGGGTCGAGGCCGACCAGCTCGAGCAGCTCGATCGCCCGCTCCCGCGCGAACGCCTTGCTCTCGCCGTGCAGCAGCGGGACCGTCATCACGTTGTTGACGATCCGCTGGTGCGGGAAGAGCCCGACCTGTTGGATCACATAGCCGATGTTGCGGCGCAGCTTCACCGGGTCGGCGTCGGTCACGTCGCTGCCGTCGATGCTGATCGTGCCCGTCGTCGGCTCGATCAGCCGGTTGATCATCTTGAGAGTGGTGGACTTCCCGCACCCTGAGGGGCCGACCAGGGTGACGATCTCGCCGCACCCGACCTCGAGGTCGAGCTCGTGGACCGCCACCGTCCCGTCCTGATAGGTCTTGCCCACGCCCTCGAGACGGATCATCGGGTCTTCGGTAGCGTCCATGCGGTGACCCTACTGAATGCGGCCGCCCCGGCGCCGTCCTGTTACAGCCGGACGGTCAACGAGTGGTTGTGCATGGGCTACTTCGAGGACCGTGGCGACGAGTTGATGGGCGCCACGCTCGATCACCTCACGATCACCGCGGCGGCGGTCCTGCTGGGGCTGGCCCTCGCCCTGCCGCTGGCCCTGGCGGCGCGCAGGTTCGAACGCCTTGAGTCGCTCATCCTCGGCTTTTGCACCGGCCTTTACACGCTGCCGTCGCTGGCGCTGTTCCCGTTGATCGTGCCGTTCACCGGCCTGTCGCGGACCACGGTCGTGGTCGGCCTGGCGATCTATTCGCTGACCATCCTGGTCCGCAACATGATCGAGGGCCTGCGCGCGGTCCCGCCCGAGGTGATCGAGTCCGCGACCGGGATGGGCTACTCCCGCGGACGCCTCCTGTGGCGCGTCGAGCTGCCGATGGCGCTGCCGGTGATCATCGCCGGTCTGCGGATCGCCACCGTCTCCACGGTGGCGCTGGCCACCGTCGGGGCGATCGTCTATGACGGCGGCCTCGGCATCCTGCTCCTCAACGGGGTGAACTCGAACTTCCGCGCCCAGGTGCTGGCAGTGAGCCTGATCTGCGTGGCGATGGCGCTGCTCCTCGACCTGGCGCTGCTGCTCGCCCAGCGTCTGTCGACTCCGTGGACCCGCACGGCAGGAGCCCGCGGATGAAGCTCTTCGCCAACACCTTTGCCTGGCTCTCCGACGGCGCCAACTGGCGCGGCCCCGAGGGCCTGTGGCACCTGCTGGTCCAGCAGCTCCTGCTCACCTTTACCGCCCTCGGCATCGCCATGGTCATCGCCCTGCCGGTGGCCCTGTGGCTCGGACACCTCGGCAGGGGCGGGTTCCTGGCGATCAACGTCGCCGGCGTCGGCCGTGCCGTGCCCACCTTCGCCGTGCTTGCGC
>DATCYH010000131.1:0-4370 GCA_036570405.1 Nocardioides sp. | reverse complement strand
GCCGGTGAACTCGGCGCGGGTGTCGCGCCTACGCTGCATCGCGTCGTACAGCTCCATGTGTGGGCTCCTCGTCTCGGTCGGCCGGGAGCCCACACCCTAGGAGGCCGGGGACCGGCTCAGAACGCCGAGGCAGCCAGCTCGCCGAAGAGCGCCTCCGCGTCGGCGACCTCGGCATCGAGGCCCGCCCTGACGAACCACGTGCACACGTTGCGACAGTCGCGCATCAGGAACTCCAAGCCCTGGGCGTTGCCGACGAGGTCGACTGCCTGGGGCAGATCGATGATCACCACCCGCTCACCCTGGGCGAGGATGTTGTACGCCGACAGGTCGCCGTGCGCGATCCCGTGCCGGGCCATCATCACCATGGCGCTGCGCAGCTGCTCGAACCACTCGCGGAGCAGCTCCGGACCGGGGCGGGCCCGGGCCAGTCGCGGTGCGGGTTGGCCGTCGACGCTGATGAACTCCATCAGGATCTCCGTGCCGTCGATCTGCACCGGGTAGGGGACCGGGACCCCGGCCAGCCAGAACCGCTGCAGGGCCTGCCACTCCGCGTTCGCCCACTGGCCCGCGGCGACCTCGCGCCCGAAGCCGCTCTTCGCCTTCACCGCCCGGGCGTCCCGCGAGCGCCGGGTGGACCAGCCCTCGGTGTAGGAGGCGCTGCGATGGAACGAGGTGTGCTCGCGGGACTTGTAGCGCTTGGCCGCCATCACCACGCCGGGCCGACCGGGCTCGGCGCGTTCGATCAGGTGGACCTCGGCCTCCTTCCCGGTCTTGAGGATGCCGAGCTCGGTGTCCAGGGCGCCCTGGCTGGTCACCACCCAGTCGGGGCGGGGCTCGGGGCCGCGGGACAGCGGCTCCACACTGAGCCACGTGGACCAGCGCTGGCTTGCGTCGTCGGGTTCGTCGAGGGCCTCGAAGTCGAAGACGAAGGCAGGATCAACAACTGGGTCGAGCTCTTCGAACGGGTCGTGCGTCATTGCGTGTGCTCCAGATGAGTGAGGGTCGGTCTGCGGACAGGCCGGGGACAGTGGTTGACATGTCACGGCTCCTCTCATCGGGCACGGGCTCGGGTCGCCGGGCGACCCGATCACGCACTAGGGTGGTTGGATCAGTTTCGAGTCGGTGGCCCCGCACCGCAACCGTTTTTCCTCCGAGGAGCACCGAGTGGCGTTGGCCTGGTTCAGGACACCGAGTGGCGACGATCCGGGAACGCTCAATCTGACCTACAACGCCGTGGACCTCCCGGTGATTCGCGGGCACGCGACGGATCCGGCCGTCCTCGGACCGCGACCCCTCGACTTCGCAGGTCTGCTCGAGCTGGTCGGCGCCGTCTCCGGTGCGTTCCGCAGCTTGGGGGTGGAACCCGGGCGCGTGGTCGGTGTCGACGTCTCCGATCCGCACATCGAGCTGGTCACCTTCCTTGCCACCGCGCGGTTGGGCGCCGTGTTCTCCGCCTCGATCGACTTGCCCCCAAAAGATCTGCCCCCAACAGGTCTGCCGGGCCCGCACATGGTCGTCACCGACCGCGAACCCGTCTTCAGTGACCACGTCCCGGTCAACGTCGTCCTGGTGGGCCGGGAGCCGACCGACGAGACCCGCGAACTGACCTGGGACCTTGCCGTGCGCGCTGGCAGGACGGACCCGGCCGGTTGCGAACCGGTCGCGCCGGGCACGACGGCATACGTCCTGGACATGGCGGTTCCCGTGGCCATCACGCCGGCGGACGACCGGCTCGGCCGCATCATCAGCACCCTGTCTGCGGGGAAGCCCGTGGACCTGACCCCCGGGACGACCCCATGAAGCGGCTGATCGCCTCCCTGCTCACCCTGAGCCTGCTGGGCTTCGGGATCACCTCGGCCCAGGCCGACGACCCGAGCGCCGGATCCAGCGGGATGGGCGACCGCTACTTCCCCTCGGACGGCAACGGTGGCTACGACGTGCAGCACTATGACGTCGCGCACCGGGTGGGCGTCGGCGGCGGCAGCCTGACCGGCCGCACCACGTTCCAGGCGCATTCCCTGCAGGCGCTGAACCGCTTCAACGTTGACATCATGCTCAAGGTCAACTCCGTGAAGGTCGACGGTGTGCCGGCCGGTTTCACCAAGGAGAGCGCCCACGAGCTCGTGATCACGCCTGCCACGCCGATCCCGGACGACACCGACTTCGCCGTCGAGGTGAGATATTCCGGCAAGCCCTCCACGCTCAGCTGGAAGGGCGAGCGCCCGTTCCTGCGCACCACGGGTGAGATGATGGCGATGAACGAGCCACAGATCGCCCCCTGGTGGTTCGCGGCCAACGACCACCCGCGCGACAAGGCCACGATCGATGTGAGGATCACCGTCGGCAACGGCTACGAGGGCATCTCCAACGGCCGTCTCACCCAGGTCGTCAAGGGCAAGAGGTGGACGGCGTGGCAGTGGCGATCGGCGGAGCCGATGGCGCCCTACCTGGCCTTCTTCGCGGCCGGTGACTTCGCCTTCGAGCGCGGGATGCACAAGGAGATCCCGACCTTCAACGCGGTCTCGAAGAAGCTCAGCAAGACGCAGCAGAAGCGATCCCTGGCGCTGCTCCGCCGCACCCCCCGGGTCATCGCCTGGCTGGAGACCTGGCTCGGTCCCTATCCGTTCACGGCCATCGGCGGGGTGACCACCGCGATCCGGACCGGATTCGCGTTGGAGAACCAGACCCGGCCCACCTATCCCTATGCCGGCGGCGCCGAGGGGGACTGGCTGGTCGCCCACGAGATCGCGCACCAGTGGTTCGGCGACAAGGTGAGCGTGAACAACTGGCGTGACGTGTGGCTCAACGAGGGCCTGGCCACCTATTTCGAGACGCTGTGGTCGGACAACTACGGCTTCACCAGCCCGCAGCAATGGCTCCGGTTCTCGTGGGAGTCCTACGAGAGCGACGACTCGTTCTGGCGCGTGCGTCTGGCCGACCCCGGCCCGCGCAACATGTTCCACGAAGCCGTCTACGAACGCGGCGCGATGACGATCCAGGCGCTGCGACACCGGATCGGCACGACCGACTTCAAGAAGCTGATGCGTGCCTGGGTCAAGGGCCGCGACCACGGCAGCACCGAGGACTTCGTCGCCCTCGCCGAGGAGGTCTCCGGCGAGGACCTCACGTCCTTCTTCGACGCCTGGGTCCGCTCGACGACGCGACCGGCGCGCACCGCAGCCAACGGGCTCAACTAGCAGAACCTGCGCGCGAGGCTGCGATGATGTGGCGGTGACTTCCACTCGCGATCTCGTCATCCTCGGCTCCACGGGCTCGATCGGCACGCAGGCGCTCGAGCTCGTCCGGGCACACCCGGACAGGTTCCGGGTCGTCGCCCTCACCGCCGGCGGGTCCAACCAGGAGCTCTTCGCCTCCCAGGTCGCAGAGTTCGCCCCGGCCTACTCGGGCCTGGGTGAGGACGCATCGGTCGTCGCAGCAGGGATGGAGTGCGACGTGGTCCTCAACGGGATCACCGGCGCCGTGGGGCTCCGCCCGACGCTGGCAGCCCTCGACGCAGGCAACACCCTCGCCCTGGCCAACAAGGAATCGCTGATCATCGGGGGATCGGTGGTCACCGGGCGAGCGAAGCCCGGCCAGATCGTCCCGGTCGACAGCGAGCACTCGGCCGTGGCCCAGTGCCTGCGCGGCGGAACGCCGCAGGAGGTACGCCGTCTCGTGCTCACCGCATCCGGTGGCCCGTTCCGTGGCCGGACCCGCGACGACCTGAAGGGCGTGACACCCGCCCAGGCGCTGAACCACCCCACCTGGTCGATGGGCCCGGTGGTCACGATCAACTCCGCGACCCTGGTCAACAAGGGTCTCGAGGTGATCGAGGCGCACCTGCTGTTCGGCATCCCGTTCGATCGGATCGAGGTGGTGGTCCATCCCACGTCGGTGGTCCACTCGATGGTGGAGTTCAACGACGGTTCCACGATCCTGCAGGCCAGCCCGCCGACGATGATGATCCCGATCGCGCTCGGACTGAACTGGCCCGACAGGATCCCCGAGGTCGCCCCCGCAGTGGACTGGAGCGTTGCCGAGACCTGGCAGTTCTTCCCCCTCGACGACGAGGCGTTCCCCGCGGTCCGGCTGGCCCGCGAGGCCGGCGAGCGTGGGGGCATCGCTCCTGCGGTCTACAACGCGGCCAACGAGGTGTGCGTGGCGGCCTTCATGGACGGTCGACTCCCGTTCACGGGGATCGTCGACGTCGTGGCGCGCGTTCTTTCGGGTTACGACGTACCGTTGTCGGCAGACCTCACCGTCGAGGACGTGCTGGCCGCGGACGCGGGCGCGCGCGAGGCGGCGGCCCGGGTGATTGCCGAGGACGGCAGCGCCCCCGTGACAAGTTCTGAAGGGACCAGCCCGGCATG
>DATCYH010000130.1:0-5550 GCA_036570405.1 Nocardioides sp. | reverse complement strand
CACGGCTTCGAGGGAGAAACGGACGAGACCGACATCGTCACGCTGCGCCGGCGCCAGGCCGCCAACCTGATGGCGACGCTCTGCTTCTCCACCGGCACCCCGATGTTGACCGCCGGCGACGAGCGTGGCCGCACCCAGGGTGGCAACAACAACGCCTACCTGCACGACAACGAGATCTCGTGGATCGACTGGAGCGCCGACAACGCGTGGCTGGACGTCTACGAGATCACCAAGGCCGCCCTGCGCCTGCGGCGCGAGCACCCGGCACTGCGCCAGCGGCACTGGTTCGAGGGGCGTCCCGCCATCCAGGACGGCCCGAAGGACCTGGCTTGGTTGCATCCCTCGGGCCGGGAGATGACCGGTGACGACTGGTTCGACGAGTCCCTGGCCGTGATCGGCATGTTCGTCTCCGGTGCTCCCCTGCGCTCCCCCGGTCCGCGCGGTGAGCAGCAGGTCGACAACTCCTTCATGGTCTGGCTCAACGCCAGCCCGGAGTCCGTCACCGTGGCGCTGCCCGAGAACGCCTGGGTGCAGAGTGGATCGATCGCACTCTCGACGGATCCCGACCACCCGGTCGGTGAGTCGGCCAAGGCCGGCGAGGCCCTCGAGATCGCCGGGCGGTCGGTGCTCGTGATGATGGAGGACTGCGGGTGAGCGAGTGGCTGGGCAGTGCCCGACGCAATCCGTCGGCGATTCTCCTCGCCGTCCAGATCATCGGGATCGTGGTCTATCCCTTCCTCGGATCGCAGCCCGTCGGACGTGCGGTGTTCAGCACCTTCGCGCTGGTAGTCCTGGTTGTCGCAGTGATGGCGGTGCGGATGACTCCGGCACTGAGCTGGGTCGCGATGCTGATCGGGATCCCGGTGGTCGTGCTGACCATGGTGGAGGCGATCTGGCCCCACGACACCGTCGAGCTGTGGTCGGCGGTCTTCCACGCCCTGTTCTACTTCTACATCGCCTACGCGCTGATCCGATACATGTTCTCCGACAACGTCATCACCAGCGACGAGGTGTGGGCCACCGGAGCGACGTTCACCGTGGTGGCCTGGGGCTTCGCCTACGTCTATGTCGCCACCCAGTTGGTCTGGCCCGGGTCCTTCATCGCCGCGGTCGATTCCGAACAGGCGCGCAGCTGGACCGATCTGCTCTATCTCTCCGTCACCACCCTGACCAGCACCGGGCTCTCCGACATCGTCCCGGTCGAGCCCCATGCCCGGTCGTTCGTGATGCTCGAGCAGATTGCCGGCATGCTCTATCTCGCCCTGGTCGTGGCTCGGATCATGGCCCTGCTGAGCGCTCGCGCCGCGCGGGTGGTCCACAAGTCGGAGACGGCCACCATCGAGGCGAGCACGTGGGAGCCGCCAGCGGCCGAGCCCGTCGGGGACCAGGTGAGCGTCAGCCCGCCCGAGGGTGGTGAGCCGACGATGACCTCGACGCCTCCCAAGCCTCCCGGTGGTCCGCCTGTGTCGTAACGGACGACCCTGCCTCTCGTTGGCCCGGTGAGCACGCCCGCTCACCGAGTCGACCCGGAGGCCTGCACGCATGCGCCACGCTCCCCGCACCCTGTCCGTGGCTCTCGCCGTCTCGCTCTGCCTGGCCGGGCTGGCCTCGATCGCCAGCACTGTCGGCGCCAGCGCGGCCGAGAAGCTGCCCGTCCCCTACACCTTCATCCCGACGGTGATCGCCGGCGGCGTACCGGGCTCGAACGCCCCGGGCACCAACGACTGGACCTGCAAGCCGAGCACGGCCCACCCGGAGCCCGTGGTCCTCGTGCACGGCACCTTCGGCAACAGGGCGACCAACTGGCAGACCTATGGCCCGCTGCTGAAGAACGAGGGCTACTGCGTCTTCGCGCTGAACTACGGCATGAAGATCTCGCCCGGGGCGATCCTGGGCGGCCAGGACCGGATCGAGGACAGCGCCGCCGAGCTCAAGGCCTACGTGGCCAAGGTGCTCGAGGCGACCGGGGCGAAGAAGGTCGACCTCGTCGGCCACTCGCAGGGCACCCTGATGCCGCAGTACTACGTGCGCTTCCTCGGCGGCGCGAAGTACGTCGACAACTACATCGGTCTGGCCCCGCTGTGGCACGGCACCTACACCAACGCCGGACTGCCGGACCTGGCCGCAGCCTTCGGCTATGACGGTGTGGACGGGAGCCCGGTCTGCAAGGCCTGCCTGCAGATGACTGCGCCGTCAGAGTTCCTGCGTACGGTGCGTGCCGGCGGAGTGGCGACCAAGGGCGTGCGCTACACCAACATCGTCACCACCCTGGACGAGGTGGTGGTCCCCTACACGAGCGGCATCGAGGCGGGGATGACCAACATCACCCTGCAGAAGAAGTGCGGCCTCGACCTCTCCGACCACCTCTCGATCGTCTCCTCACGCACGGCCGCAGACCTGGTCCTGAACACCCTGGACCCGGCGCACCCGCGCAGGGTCCGCTGCACGCTGCACCTGCCGGCGATCGGCAGCTGAGAAGCGGGACTCCCCCCACTCCGGTCCGGAGTGGGGGGCTCAGGCGATCCGGACCAGCCCGGTCTCGGCGGCCGAGGCCGCCAGCTCGTGGCGCGGGACCACCCGGACTGTGTAACCGAACGGTCCGGAACGATCCAGGGACAGGGCGCCGTCGAAGCGGTGCCGGCCACCGGCCCAGCTCTCAGCGACGCCGAGCGGCAGGGTGCGCGGATCGATGAGCTCGTCGTCGGGACCGATCCGCCCGTGCACGAGCTCCACGGCCACGTCGTCGCCGGTGAGCTCGCCCAGCGAGACGAACGCGGCAACCTCCAGCCGCGAACCGATCTGTGGGGAATCGGCCACACCGTGGGACTCCACGTGCTCGATGCGTACGGCGTCCCACCCGTCGCGGACACGTCGCTTCCACGCCGCGAACTCACTGGCGCGCGAGGGATCGGACAGCGTCGCCGAGGCGCGTGCGGCGGGCAGGTAGAGCTGCTCGACGTAGTCACGAAGCATCCGGGTCGAGAGCACGCGCGGTCCCAGTGACTTCAAGGTGTGCCGCACCATCTCGATCCAACGCGACGGGAGGCCGTCGGCATCGAGGTCGTAGAAGCGCGGGGCGACGTCGTTCTCGATCAGGTCGTAGAGCGCGCTGGCCTCGATGTCGTCGCGACGGTCCTCCTCAACGATGCCGTCGGCCGAGGGGATCGCCCAGCCGTTCGAGCCGTCGTACCACTCGTCCCACCACCCGTCGAGGATCGACAGGTTGAGTCCACCGTTGAGGGCAGCCTTCATCCCCGAGGTGCCGCAGGCCTCATAGGGGCGCAGCGGGTTGTTGAGCCACACGTCGCAGCCGGGATAGAGCGGTTGCGCCATCGCGATGTCATAGCCGGGCAGGAAGACGATGCGGTGCCTGACCTCGGGGTCGTCGGCGAACCGGACCATCTCCTGGATCAACCGCTTGCCGCCGTCGTCGGCCGGGTGCGCCTTGCCCGCGATCACCAGCTGAACCGGGTGCTCGGGATGGAGCAGGAGGGCCTTGAGCCGCGCGGGGTCACGCAGCATCAGGGTGAGCCGCTTGTAGGAGGGCACTCGGCGTGCGAAGCCGATCGTGAGCACGTCGGGATCGAGCACGGTGTCGATCCAGCCCAACTCCGCGGGTGCCGCCCCTCGTTGTCGCCAAGACGTCCGCAGCCGGCTCCGGACGTCCTCGACCAGGCGCTCGCGCAGGATCCGCTTGGTCGTCCAGAGCTGGGCGGAGGAGACCTGATCGGCCACCTCCCACACGTCGGGCCGATCGCTGGTGACGTCGGCACCGGAGCGGGCGGCGAGCTCGAAGACCTCACGGGCCAGCCAGGTGGGCGCGTGCACACCGTTGGTGATGGACGAGATCGGCACCTCCTCCTCGTCGAAGCCGGGCCACAGTCCGTTGAACATCGACCGGGAGACCTCTCCGTGCAGCTGGGAGACTCCGTTGGCGCGCTGGGCGAGACGGAAGCCCATCACCGCCATGTTGAACACGGCCGGGTCGCCCCCGTCATGGGTCTCGGCGCCCAGCGCGAGCACCCGGTCCACCGGCACCCCGGGGACGGGGCTGTTTCCGGCGAAGTACTGCTCGACCAGCTCACGCGGGAACCGGTCGATCCCCGCCGGCACCGGCGTGTGCGTGGTGAAGACGGTTCCCGCACGGGACACCTCGAGCGCCGTGTCGAAGTCCAGTCCGGGCCCGTCCTGCGCCACGGTCAGCTCGCGGATCCGCTCCACACCGAGGAACCCGGCGTGGCCCTCGTTGGTGTGGAAGACCGCCGGCGCGGGAGTCCCGGTGATCCGGGAGAACGCGCGTAGGGCACGCACCCCGCCGACTCCGAGCAGGAGCTCCTGGAGCAGTCGGTGCTCACCACCGCCGCCGTAGAGCCGGTCGGTGACGGCGCGGAGCTCGCCAGCGTTCTCGTCGAGATCGGTGTCCAGCAGGAGCAGCGGGACCCGGCCCACTGCGGCCACCCAGATGCGCGCCCACAGGGGCGCCTCGCCGGGCACGGCGATGCTGATCAGCGACGCTGTTCCGTCGGCCTCGCGGAGCAGCGAGAGCGGCGCGGTGTCGGGGTCGAGGACCGGATAGGTCTCCTCCTGCCAGCCGTCGCGCGAGAGGGTCTGCTGGAAGTAGCCGTGTTTGTAGAGCAGGCCCACGCCGATGATCGGGATGCCCAGGTCGGAGGCGGTCTTCAGGTGGTCGCCGGCCAGGATCCCGAGCCCGCCGGAATATTGCGGCAGCACCGAGGTGACTCCGAACTCGGGCGAGAAGTAGGCGATGGAGCCCAGCGGGTCCTCGACGTTGCGCGACCACCACGAGGGCTCGGCCAAATAGGCCCGGAGTCCTGCCGCAGCGTGCTCGACCCGGCCCACGAACGCGGAGTCCCGGGCGAGCTCGTCGAACCGCGCGGGCTCGACGGCGCCGATCATGCGCACCGGGTCGCGCTGGACCGCCCGCCAGGCCTCGGGATCGATCTCGGCGAACAGGTCCTGGGTCGGCGGATGCCATGACCATCTCAGATTGGTGGCCAGCTGGGTCAACGGCTGGAGCGGCTCGGGAAGGACCGGTCGGACGGTGAATCGTCGAATGGCTCTCACCCCTCGAACCTAACCAGCCGGGGTTAACCCGTCGAATGAACAGGTCGAACCGGCCGAGATCCGCAGGGCCGACCGGGGCCGACCGGGGCCGACCGGGGCGTTGCGACGGTCCAGGAGGGGTGGACGTTTGCGTGGCCGATCCCGATCCGCAAGGCTGGCTGCATGGTCGGACGCATACCCGTCATGGACGTGACACCCCTCGTCGACCTTGGCCGCCACCCGGCCAAGGCCACCGCCGGTGAACCACTGCCGGTCACCGCGACCGTCTTCCGAGAGGGACATGACCTGCTCGGCGCCGACGTCGTCCTCACCGATCCCTCGGGGCAGCGCCGCGCTCCGGCGCGGATGTCGAAGCATCCCGACGTCCCGGACCGTTGGACCGCGATGGTCACGCCGGACATGGAGGGGGCGTGGACCTTCGCGATCCATGCCTGGTCCGATCCCGTGGGGACCTGGCAGCACGCC
>DATCYH010000129.1:0-1925 GCA_036570405.1 Nocardioides sp. | reverse complement strand
CAGGTCCCGCCAGCCCATCGGACGCACCACCGCGCTGATCAGGACCGAGACCGGGCGGGCGACGAAGGTGAGGACCAGTCCTGCGACCAGTGCGAACCACACCGTCTCGGTCGTGATCCGCTCCGGCGCGAGCAGCAGGCCGAGCATCACGAAGAGCCCGATCTGCGCCATCCAGCCGATGCCCTCGGTGAAGGACCTCGTCGCGGCGCGGTGCGGGAGCTCCGAATTCCCCAGGACCAGGGCGGCCACATAGATCGCGGCGAAGCCGGACGCGTGGACGGCCGTGCCGGCACCGTAGGAGGCGAGCGCGAGCGCAAGGATCGCCAGCGGATAGAGACCGGAGGACGGGAGCGCCGCACGCCGCATCACCCACGCGCCCCCGAAGCCGACGGCCAGGCCGATGGCGACGCCGACGACGAGCTCGAAGACGATGACGCCGAGAATCGCGATGGCCGAGTCCTCGGCCAGCGCTCCGCTCGAGACCAGGACCACCAGAACGACCGTCGGCGCGTCGTTGAGGCCTGACTCCGCTTCGAGGGTTCCGGTGATCCTGCGCGGCAACGGCACGACGCGCAGCACCGAGAAGACCGCAGCTGCGTCGGTCGGGGAACAGACCGCGCCGAGCAGGATCGCCAGCTCCCAGGGCAACCCGAGGAGGAAGTGCGCCGCACAGGCCATCACCACGACGCTGACCGTGACGCCGAGGGTGGCCAGTGAGGCCCCGAGGCCGACCACGGGCCTGATCTCGGACCACTTCGTGCTGATCCCGCCTTCGGCCAGGATCAGTGCCAGGGCGCCGAAACCGATCGCGTGCGCGGTGGCCGCGTCGTCGAAGACCACGCCGGCCTCGCCGAGGGCGACCCCCATCAGGAGATAGATCATCAGCGACGGCAACCCTGCCCGGGTCGAGACCCGCACCGCGAGGATCGCCAGGAGGGTGACGCAGGAGCCCAGCAGCAAGAAGTTGTCGAGCTGGTGGACGTCGAACCCCACGTGCACCTCACTGGCTGGTCTCGGGTGGCGTGCGTCATCCTATCGGCCAAGAAATATGGAACTTGTTCTAGTTTTGGCCTACCCTTCCGACATGGACGGAACCAGCCTGCCCGACGTCATCAGCACCGCCTCGCAGCCGGAATGGACCCGGGACGTCGAGCAGTTCGACGTGGTCGTCGTCGGGTTCGGCATCTCGGGAGGCTGCGCCGCCCTGGAAGCAGCCCGGAGCGGCGGACGCGTCGTACTCCTCGAGCGCGCCGCGATCCACGGCGGCACCTCGTCGATGAGTGGTGGGGCGTTCTACCTCGGCGGCGGGACGCCAGTGCAGACCGCGACCGGGCACGAGGACTCGGTCGAGGCGATGGTCGACTACCTCACCGCGGTCTCCCGGGATCCCGACGCCGACAAGATCCGCGCCTACTGCGAGGACAGCGTCGAGCACTTCACCTGGCTGGAGGCCCTCGGCTTCGAGTTCGAACGGTCCTACCTGGACAAGAAGGCAGTCATCCAGCCCGGCACCGAGGGGCTGATGTACACCGGCAACGAGAAGGTGCACCCGTTCAAGGACCTGGCAACTCCCGCGCCACGCGGCCACAAGGTGCCGGTGGCGGGTGACACCGAGGGCACCAAGCTGGTGATGGACCTGCTCCGCGATCGCCTGGACGACGCCGGGGTCGAGGTCCGCTACGAGACCGGGGCCAACGCCCTGGTCACCGACGAGTCCGGTGACGTCGTCGGCATCCAGTGGCGCAAGTTCAAGGAGTCCGGCCTGATCCGCGCCCACTCGGTGGTCCTGGCCGCCGGCGGCTTCGTGATGAACAAGGACATGGTCGCGAAGTTCACCCCGAACCTGGCCGAGAAGCCGTTCGTGCTCGGCTCGACCTATGACGACGGGCTCGGGATCCGGCTCGGCGAGTCGGTCGGGGGTGCCA
>DATCYH010000128.1:0-4498 GCA_036570405.1 Nocardioides sp. | reverse complement strand
CGCCCGGGATGAGGACGACACGCGGTTCGTGCTCGGGCTCGACGGCCGAGCCGTGGGATTCGCCCATGGGCACGGCGCCAGCGTGACCTGGTTCGGCTGAAGCGCGGCGGACGTCCTTCCGGGATACGGGTTGGCTGTTCTCGACGCTGAGAACAGCCAACCTGTATCCCGGAGCGCCGGATCAGGCGCGCAGCGACTCCACCAGGGGAGTGGTCGGGCGGCCGATGAGCTCGCTCAGGGTCGGGTCGACCTCGGCCAGGTCGCCACGCGCGGTGTTGGCGTCCAGGGTCGCAACGAACCCAGCGGTGCCCGCGTCGAGGCCGGCGGAGACCAGCGCCGCGGCGACGTCGTCGGTGGAGACGGGCTGGTAGGTCACCTCACGGCCGACGGCCTCGCCGAGGGCGGTGGCCAGCTCGGTGTAGTCGTAGGCGGTGTCCCCGGTGAGCTCGTAGATCTTGCCCGCGTGGCCCTCGGTGGTGAGCACGACCGCAGCGGCGTCCGCATAGTCGCGGCGGGCGGCGCCTGCGACCTTGCCGTCTCCCGCAGCGCCGAGGAGGATGCCGCTCTCCTTGGCCGGGGCGAGGTTGGCCAGGTAGTTCTCGTGGTACCAGTTGTTGCGCAGGATGGTGGTGGTCAGGCCGGACGCCGCGAGGAGCTCCTCGGTCGCCTTGTGCTCCGGTGCCAGCACGTGCTCACTCGTGGTGGCCCGGACCAGCGAGGTGTAGACGACGTGGGAGACGCCGGCCGACTTCGCGGCCTCGATGACGTTGCTGTGCTGGGCGAGGCGCTGGCCGACCTCGCTGCTCGAGATCAGCAGGAGCTTGTCGACGCCTTCGAGGGCGGCCTGGAGGCCGGTCGGATCCGTGTAGTCGGCGACGCGGATCTGCACGCCACGCGCGGCCAGCGAGGCCGCCTTGGACTCGTTGCGGACCACGGCAACGAGGGAGGCGGGGTCCTCGGTGCGGAGGAGGGCATCGAGGACGAGGGATCCGAGGGCGCCGGTCGCGCCGGTGACTGCGATGGTCATGAAAGGTCCTTTGCGGGTGGGGGCAGTGATTAATGGTTGAACCTGCAATGAACTTGGATCATTCCCCGGTGGTGACTGCGAGTCCGGAGGCCGTAACTGATGGGTTGGTCAGTGGGGGGTTGCCGTAACTGATGGGTTGGTGAGACGTGCTCCGGAAACTGATGGGTTGGTCGTCCAAATCAGCCGGTTTTCGGTCCCAACCCATCAGTTGGTTGCCCCGCCGGTCCTAACCCATCAGTTGGTTGCCCCGGCGCCCCCAACCCATCAGTTACCGCACCACCCCGGAGCGAGGCAGTCACCGATGACGTGCCCAGGCACCTGACCTGCCGAGTCGTGAGAGCAACCGCAGACCGGGATCGACGTCCTCGGCGACCGGGACGGGCGCGCCGAAACGGCTGGGCCTGTCGGCCTCGGTGACCACCTGGCGCGCCAACGGCAACAGGTCGCGCGCCAACGCCGCCGGGATCGGCGTACCCACTCCGGTGGCTTGCCCGACGTCCCAGCCGTGGACGGTGATCTCCAGGGCGCCGACGCGCAGCAGCAGGCCGCTGTCGAGGACCAGCGCACCCAGCCGAGCGGAGATGGCGGCGGGGGAGGTCCAGGCGCCGAGGAGGGTGCAGGCCTTCTCCCGGAGCTGCCCGAGCGTGGTGTCGCCACGGGGCGCGGGAGTGATGTCGATGTGGCCACGGCTGGCCTCGGTGAACGCGTCCAGGCCGTCGGACATGTGGGCCAGCAACGCGGCCAGGTCCCAGTCGGCACAGGGCGTACGTCGTGACATCAGGTCGTCGGTGACCGTGGTGAGCGTGCCGCGGGTGTAGCCGATGGCGCGCTCTAGCAGCTCCACCGGGTCGGTGGCGGTGAGCACGGAGATCAGCTCGCGGCGTAGCGCTCGGGAAGGTCGGCCTCGGTGAGGACGGTGGGCAGTCCGAAGGCCTCGAAGATGCCCTCACCGAAGAAGGCGCTGACCTTCGCGACCTTGGTTCCGTCGAGCTGCAGGACCTGGAGCTGGAAGGGAGTGAAGGTGCCGTCCGGCTGGGCCATGTAGAGGCCGTACGCCGGCTGGCCGTTGGCGAGCGTGGAGAGCATCGGCATGTCGTGGGTGCCGCCGGGGCACTGGGTGTCGATGAGGCGCCCGATGTTCTCGTTGCCGATGTACCAACCGGTGAAGGGCGGCATTTCCCAGACGGCGTCGCGCTTGAGCATGCCGACGATCGCGTCGATGTCCTTGCGCCAGAACGCGTCGACGTAGGAGTCGAGCATCGCCTTCTGCTCGATGCCCAGCGCCTCGTGCGGGCTGTCGGGCGTCAGGCCGGCCTCGGCCATCTGGGCGTGGGCACGCTGCAGGGCGGAGTTCACCGCGGCAGGCGTGGTCTCCAACGCCTCGGCGACCTCCTTGGCCGACCAGCGCAGGACGTCTCGCATGATCAGTACGGCGCGCTGACGGGCCGGCAGGTGCTGCAGCGCGGCGACGAACGCGAGCCGGATGGTGTCCCGCTCCTCGACCACGACCGCCGCGTCGGGGATCGGCTCGAGCCAGGGGATCTCGGAATCGGTGATGAGCTCGGCGCCCGGATCGGAGTCGACGGTGCCCAGCCCGGTCGGCAGCGGGCGACGGTCCTTGCCCTCCAGGTTGGTCAGGCAGACGTTGGTGGCGATCCGGTAGAGCCAGGTGCGCACCGAGGAGCGACCCTCGAAGTTGTGATAGGCCTTCCACGCGCGCAGGTAGGTCTCCTGGACCAGGTCCTCGGCGTCGGCCATCGAGCCGGTCATCCGGTAGCAGTGCGCGATCAGCTCGCGACGGAAACCGTTCGCCACGTCCTGGAAGTCGTCCCGCCCAGGAGCTTCGGTCTCGATGTCTGTGGTGCTCATGCTCTGCCTCCAATGGCCGCGTCTCAGTCTGCCCTGAGATGTGGACCGGCCGCCACCGCCAAATTCATCGCGAACCTGCACTTGTTGTAGCGCGAACCTGCAGTTGTTGTCGTGTCGATGAGTTTGTCCGGCATTGCTGGTCTGACCCTGCGAGACCGGCAATTGGTGCCGGTGAACATGAGGAGCCAGCGATGACCATGATCTTCCCGAACCTGCCGGTCAAGGACGTCGAGAAGTCGAAGCGGTTCTGGACCGCGCTCGGGTTCTCGTTCAACGACGACTTCAGCAGCGAGGACGCCGCCTGCCTGGTGATCAACGAATCAGCCAGCGTGATGCTCCTGTCGGAGAGGTTCTTCCACAGTTTCCACGACACCACTCCGCACACGGGCACCGAGATCCTGATGGGCCTCGGCGTGGCCAGCCGTGAGGAGGTCGACCGGCTCTGTGAAGCGGCCACCTCGGCAGGCGGTCAGGGCAGTTCGACTCGGCAGGAGGACGGTCCGATGTACGGCGGCTCGTTCACCGACCCGGACGGGCACATCTGGGAGCCGTTGTGGATGGAGATGGCCTGACCGATCAACCCGGCACCGATCAACCCGGCACCGATCAACCCCGCGTCGACCCGTCAGTTGTTGACGCCCGCGCGTGGTCAACAACTGCCGGGTTGGCGGCTGTCAGGGGCGAGCGGATCCGGAGTGGACCAGGGCGAGAGCGCGATCCGCGGCCGGGCGGGCGGGCTCGATGTCGGCGGGGACCAGTGCGATGCGGGTACGTCGTTCCAACAGGTCGGCGACGTCCACGGCGCCCTCGTGGGTCACCCCGAAGATCAACTCGGCCAGGGTGGCTGGCAGGTGAGGGGCGATCGGTGCGAGGAGCTCTTCGTCCGAGAGTCCGCTGATCTCCCGGGCGTTCTCGAGAACGAGGGGGGCCTCGGTGCCGAAGCGGCGTACCAGTCGCGGATGCTCCTCGAGGAGCGCCAGCTCGGGGCGCGGGGCGGCACCGAGCAGCGGCAGGTCGCGGGTCCGGCACAGACCCGGCGCGAGCCCGGTCGCATTGACGGCCTCCTCGGCCATCTGGCGATAGGTGGTCAGCTTGCCGCCGACCACCGTGATCACGCCCGTGGGCGAGGTGAGCACTGCGTGCTTGCGGGACAGGTCGGCGGTGGACCCGTCACTGTCCAGGAGCGGGCGGAGCCCGGCATAGGCGCCCACGACGTCGCTACGGCGCAGCGGCCGGTCGAACGCTGCCGCGACGACGTCGAGCAGGAAACCGATCTCGGACTCCGACGGCACCGGGACGTCGGGGATCTCGCCCTCGACCTCCTCGTCGGTGAGCCCGACATAGATGGTGCCGTCGGGTTGTGGGAGCACCAGCGCGAAGCGGTTGCTGGTGCCGGGGATCGGCACCGTGAGCGAGGTGCGGACCCCGGGCAGCGTTGCGGCGCGCAGCACCAGGTGCGTGCCCCGGCTGGGCTTCAGCTTCACGTCGACCAGGTCGCCGGCCCACACGCCGGTCGCGTTGATGACCTGCTTCGCCCGCACCGTCGTCGTCGCACCGGTGCGCTCGTCGCGCACCTCGACGCTGGTGCCGGTGGCCGAGGTG
>DATCYH010000127.1:0-2573 GCA_036570405.1 Nocardioides sp. | reverse complement strand
TGTCCGGGTCGGGCAAGTCCACCCTGGTGAACGACATCCTCTACCGGGCGCTCATGCAGCGGATCTACAAGTCGAAGACGCCCCCGGGGTTGCACAAGACCGTCACGGGCCTCGACCAGGTCGACAAGGTGATCAACATCGACCAGAGCCCGATCGGGCGCACACCCCGGTCGAACCCGGCTACCTACACCGGTGTGTGGGATCACGTGCGGAAGCTCTTCGCCGCCACCCAGGAGGCGAAGGTGCGGGGCTACCTGCCCGGCCGGTTCAGCTTCAACGTGGCCGGCGGTCGCTGCGAGGCCTGCTCGGGCGACGGCACCATCAAGATCGAGATGCACTTCCTGCCCGACGTGTATGTGCCCTGCGAGGTGTGCAAGGGCAAGCGCTACAACCGCGACACGCTCGACATCACGTTCAAGGACAAGAACGTCTCCGACGTGCTCGACCTCTCCTGCGAGGAGGCGCTCGAGTTCTTCGCCAACCAACCCGCCATCGCCCGCCACATGCAGACTCTGGTCGACGTCGGCCTCGGCTACGTGCGTCTCGGCCAGCCCGCCACCACGCTGTCCGGCGGCGAGGCCCAGCGGGTGAAGCTGGCCAGCGAGCTGGCCAAGCGCTCCACCGGTCACACGATCTACATCCTCGACGAGCCCACCACGGGGCTGCACTTCGAGGACATCCGCAAGCTCCTCACGGTGCTGAGTCGGCTGGTCGACAAGGGCAACACGGTGCTGGTGATCGAGCACAACCTCGACGTCATCAAGACCGCCGACTGGCTCATCGACCTCGGCCCCGAGGGCGGCAACGGAGGAGGCACCCTCGTGTGCGAGGGCCCGCCCGAGCTGATCGCAGAGGTTCCCGGGAGCTGGACCGGCAAGTTCCTGAAGCCCCTGCTCACGCCTGCCTGACCTGACACGGGATCTGACCATCCTTGAGGCGCGGCGCTCCAGCGCCGATGCTTGAACCTATGCAATCGAAGGGCGAGCGATGAGACGGGCGGCGAGACCTCTGCTGTACGCGGGCGTCCTCGTCGTCGTGTTCGGCCTGGCTCAGGTCCACGCCCGCTACATAGGGCACTACTCGTTCACGGGCACGTTTCGGTTCGGCTGGACGATCACCTATGCGGCGATCCTGTGCGTCTGCGCATACGGATTCGGTCTGCCGGAGGTGCCGCGCACCAAGCGAGCCATGCTCGGCTCAGCCGTCGGCGCCGCGTTCGCGGGTGCCGCAACCATCTCGCTGGTGCAACTCTTCGTAGGGGACGCGCTCCTTCCGCGCTTCGTCGTGTTCGGATCGGCCCTGTTGCTGCCTGACTGGTTCCGTATCTGCGTCGGAATGGCAGCTGGCGGTCGATCTCGGGCCGAAGCGCGCGACCGGGTTGTGGTGGTGGCTGACCCCGACGACGTGCGGGCGCTAGATCTCGAGCTGCAGGGCCTTCCCGAGCGCCCGGCCTCGATCGCGGCCAGCCTCTCCGCCGACGAAGCGTCGGTTTCCGAGGACGCGCTGACCGACCTCGCCAGTCGGGTCATGTCCACGGTGCTGGTGCTCGACGAGGTGGCGCAGCGCGAGCCCCGGATCGTTGAGCAGGCAGCGGTGCTACATGGGCAAGGCGTGAGGATCCGCTCCCTCACGCTTTTCTACGAGGAGTGGCTGGGCAAACTGCCGATCTCAGAGCTCGAGCGGGCGTCGCTGCTTTTCGATATCGGAGAGGTGCACCGTGCCGGGTACGGCCGAGCCAAGCGCGTCCTCGACGTGCCGATGGCACTCTTGGGTTGTGTCCTGCTCGCCCTCACGGCGCCCCTCGTCTGGCTCCTAAACTTGCGTGGCAATCGCGGGCCGCTGCTCTATCGGCAAGACCGGGTAGGCAAGGGTGGTGCGGTATTCACAATCCTCAAGTTCCGCACGATGTCGCCACGATCTGGCGACCTTGTCAACGAGTGGACCACGGAGCTCGATCCGCGCATCACTCCGGTTGGGCGGTTGCTGCGAAAGACCCACCTCGACGAGCTCCCGCAGGTGGTCAACGTCCTGCGGGGCGACCTCAGCATCGTCGGACCGCGTCCGGAGCAGCCGCACTACGTGGCCGAACTTGGTGAGAAGCTCCCGTTCTACGGCCTGCGCCACCTCGTGCGACCGGGCCTCACCGGCTGGGCACAGGTGAAGTACGGCTACGCGGGGAACGAGGCCGACGCCCTCGAAAAGCTTCAGTACGAATTCTGGTACCTCCGCCACCAGAGCCTTCGCACGGACGTGCGAGTCATCGGCCGTACGATCCGCTCCGTGCTCGGCAGCGAAGGTGCCGGACGTTGAGTGCTGCTCCCGACAACGAGATCGACGTCGTCGTGCTGTGTTGGAACGACCAGGCCGACGCCAGGCGCGCGATCGGGTCGGCCCTCGAAAGTCAAGGCGTCGAGGTGCGTGTGCACGTCGTCGACAACGGATCAGAGCCGGCTTTCGAGCCGGGTGTCGCGGACCCCCGCATCGAGGTCATCCGGAGCGAGATGAACCTCGGGGTGGGCGGCGGGCGCAACCTAGGAGCAGCCAATGGGCACCATCCGTTCGTCTGTTTTCTC
>DATCYH010000126.1:0-2525 GCA_036570405.1 Nocardioides sp. | reverse complement strand
GCGCCGAGGGCGTCGCCCACCGGGCGGCAGGTTGAGCGCCGTCCCTCCGCACGCACGCGTCCCGTCCAGTGGGTGACCTCGGAACCGGTCGCTGAGCGGCTGTGGCAGGATTGGCGATGACGAGTTTTCAACTCGCGTGCTCTGGGGTCGGTGAAAATCCGAGCCGGCGGTGACTGTGCAACTGTGCAGAAGTCCGCGACCCGTTCACAGCCAGTGAGCGGTTGACCAGGTGAAGATCCTGGACCGACGGTCATAGTCCGGATGGGAAGGTGCACGCAGTGGTTGTCCTACGGTGCGGTCGGATTCCGGTCGGCACGGTGTCAGCCACCATCACGCCCCGGAGTCCGTGAACGGACAGGAGGGGCCCCGATGGCACAGGCAGCAACTGCCACGCCTGCCGAGGATCGCGCGATGGTGCGGGCCCTCGAGATCGCAGCCACCGGCGGCGTACCCCTCGGGCCCAACCCACGAGTCGGCTGTGTCCTGCTGGCCGACGACGGCACCGAGGTCGCCGAAGGTTTCCACCGCGGCGCCGGTACGCCGCACGCCGAGGCGGCGGCGCTGTCCCAGGCCGGAGACGCCGCCCGGGGTACCACCGCCGTGGTCACCCTGGAGCCGTGCAACCACATCGGGCGAACCGGACCCTGCGCCGAGGCGCTGATCCGGGCCGGCGTACGCCGGGTGGTCTTCGCGCAGACCGATCCCAACCCGGTGGCACGCGGGGGAGCCGGGACGTTGCGCGCCGCCGGCATCGAGGTCGTCGACGGGTTCCGGGAAGCCGAGTCCCGCGCGCTGAACCGGGCCTGGACCTTCGCGCTCGAGCACGGTCGCCCCTTCGTGACCTGGAAGTTCGCCACCTCGCTGGACGGACGCAGCGCAGCCGCAGACGGCACGAGCCGCTGGGTCTCCTCGATTTCCGCGCGCCAGGACACCCACCGGCTCCGCGGTGAGTGCGACGTGATGCTGGTCGGCACCAACACCGTCGAGGTGGATGACCCCGAGCTCACCGCCCGCGACGAGGTCGACGAGCCGGCAGCGCACCAACCGCTCCGGGTGGTGATGGGCGCCCGCGACCTGGACCCGGGTCGGCGGATCTTCAACGACCGCGCCGAGACCCTGCACCTGCGCACCCGCGATCCCCGCGAGGCCCTGGCCGAGCTGCACGGGCTCGGTCGGCGCCATGTCTTCCTCGAGGGCGGGCCGACGCTCGCGGCCGCGTTCCTACGGGCCGGCCTGGTCAACGAGGTCGTCACCTATGTCGCACCCGTCCTGCTCGGCGCCGGCCGCAGCGCGGTGGGAGACCTCGGAATCGCCACGATCACCGACGCGTTGCACCTCGCAGTCAGCGACGTCACGGTCCTCGGCACGGGCGCTGAGACCAATGTCCGCCTCACGATGACCCCCGCAGCACCGGTCGTCGACCAGCCATGGGCGAGCCAGCAGCCCCGTGCAGACAAGGAGTAGTGATGTTCACCGGAATCGTCGAGGAGCTCGGCACCGTCGAACGTATCGTGGAGCAGGGTGATGCCATCCGGCTCACCATCCGCGCCGAGGTGGTGCTTGCGGGCACCGGCCTGGGCGACTCCATCGCCGTGAACGGCTGCTGCCTGACCGTCGCCGAGCAGGCCGAGGGGACCTGGACCGCGGATGTCATGCAGGAGACCTTGGACAAGACCTCGCTGCACGGCGTTGCACCGGGGGACAAGGTGAACCTCGAGCGCGCCGTCACCGTCGAGAAGCGGCTGGGCGGCCACATCGTCCAGGGTCATGTCGACGGCGTCGGCACGGTCCTGGCGCGCACCGCCAGTGAGCACTGGGAACTCGTGGAGATCGCGCTGCCCGAGGACCTGGGCCGCTACCTGGTCGACAAGGGCTCGATCACCGTTGACGGCATCTCGTTGACCGTCGTCGAGGCCAAGGACCGCTCGTTCACCATCAGCCTGATCCCGGAGACCCTGGCCCGCACCACCCTCGGCTTCCGCGCCGTCGGTGACCGGGTCAACCTCGAGGCCGATGTCATCGCCAAGCACGTGGAGAAGTTGCTGGTCAGTGGCTATGCCACCGCCACCGGCACCCAGCAGGAAGTCATCAGCCATGAAGGAGACAGGGCATGAGTGAGAAGGTCCGCCTGGACACCGTCGAGGATGCGATCGCCGACATCGCAGCAGGCAAGGCCGTGGTCGTCGTCGATGACGAGGACCGCGAGAACGAGGGCGACATCATTTTTGCCGCCAGCAAGGCGACCCCGGAGCTGATGGCATTCACGATCCGGCACTCGAGTGGCGTGATCTGCGTGCCGATGCCGGCCGACATGCTCGACCGTCTCGAGATCCCGCTGATGACCCCGCACAACAAGGACAAGCTGCGTACGGCGTACACGATCTCGGTCGACGCCCGCGACGGTGTCTCCACCGGGATCTCGGCCGCCGACCGGGCGCACACGGCGCGGGTCCTGGCCGACTCGGCCACCGAGCCGTGGGAGATCACCCGGCCCGGACACGTCTTTCCCCTCCGCTATCGCGAGG
>DATCYH010000125.1:0-2357 GCA_036570405.1 Nocardioides sp. | reverse complement strand
CACGCGGGTGACTGCGCGGGTCAAGGAGCTCGAGTCGCAGGGCTACACGTTCGAGGCGGCCGACGCCTCTTTCGAGCTGCTCCTGGTGGAGGCTGTCGAGGGAGCGCGACCGGCCTATTTCGACATCGAGTCGTGGCGGGTGATCACCGAGACCTCGCCGGCCGGCGAAGCGGTCTCCGAGGCGACGGTCAAGCTCAAGGCCGAGGGCGTGCGCTACGTCGTGACCGGGGAGGGCAACGGCCCGGTCAACGCGCTGGACCATGCCCTTCGCCAGGCGATCGGCCAGGCGTTCCCCGAGGTGGCGAAGTTCGAGCTGATCGATTACAAGGTCCGTATCTTCGACCAAGGTCACGGCACCGACGCCACCACCCGAGTGCTCATCGAGACCAGTGACGGGGAGTCGTCGTGGGTCACCGTCGGCGTCGGCCACAACGTGATCGAGGCGTCCTGGGGCGCGCTCATCGACGGGCTCACCTTCGGTCTGCGCCGCCACCACGGGTGAGCTGACGCGGGGCGTTCAGCCCGCAACCACCCGGCGTACGACGTCCTCCCAGGCGGCCGCGATACGCTCGGTCGACAGCCCTTCCACCTCGACCTGCTGACGCAGCACGACCGACTCGAGTGGTGCCAGCAGCGCGGTCGCGAGGAGCGGGACGTCGCCGCGGACGTCGAGCTCTCTCATCAGGTGCCGCACGTGCATGGCGATGAAGGAGTACGCCGCCCGGTTCCTCGTCGATGTGCTGCCGGCGGCCTCGATCAGCTCGGCGTGGGTCAGGGTCAGTTCCATCCGGGTCCGTCCGAAGGCCAGCAGTCGCTCCATCGGGGGAGCGCCCGGGCCGAGCGGCGGTGGGCCCGAGATCACCGCGGCCTGCCACTCGGCCTCCGTATGGTCCAGGACTGCGGTCATCAGTCCGGCTCGATTGCCGAAGCGGCGGAAGACCGTGGCCTTCCCGACGCCTGCCGAGGCGGCAACTGCTTCCATGGTCACCTGATGTGGGCCGCGCTCATCGACGAGCCGGAGGGCTGCGCCGAGCACAGCGTCACGGTTGCGCGCGGCATCTCGACGCCGGGGCGTCGGCTCGTCGGCAAGGGTGAGGAATGTGCGCGGGGTCACGCCCTCGATCCTATCGGGATGGAATGAAAGCGGACCAAGGTCCGTTTAGCCTTCCGAAACTTGCCATCCCCCTCGAAGGAGCACCCATGTCTGAGACCCGCGTCGCCGTTCTGGTCGGAAGCCTCCGCTCCGACTCCCTCAACCGTCGCATTGCCGAGACGCTCCGCGACAACGCCCCCGAGGGCGTCAGCCTCGAGATCGTCGAAGGCCTCGGCGACCTGCCCTTCTACAACGAGGACATCGACACCGACGCCGCCCCGGAGGCGGCCTCCCTGGTGCGCAAGTCCGTCGCCGAGGCGGACCGCGTCCTGGTCGTCACCCCGGAGTACAACGGCACCATGCCCGCCGTCGTCAACAACGCCATCGACTGGCTCTCGCGCCCCTATGGTGCCGGCGCCGTGGTGGGCAAGCCTTTCGCCGTCATCGGTGCCACCCCGACCCCCTACGGCGGCAAGTGGGCGCACGAGCACGCCCGCCACTCCGCGACCATCGCCGGTGCCCAGGTCGTCGAGCACATCGTCGTCTCCCAGCCCGCCATCGAGGGCGACATCCTCGCCGACGCGGCAATCGTCGAGAAGTTCAACGAGGCCCTGAAGAGCCTGGTCGAGGCCGAGCAGACCGCCTGATTCACGCCGACCCGGCAGTTGTTGACGCATGTTCGCACCGAGCCGGCAGTTGTTGACTATTAGATGTGTCAACCACTGCCGGCTCGAGGGGATGTGAACCAGGAGATCGCCTCAGCGACGAAGGCTGGAGCCTCTCGGGTGCCGGCGCCCTCGGGGAGGACGGCGGCGATTGGTACACCGGTCAGTCGCGGCAGGTCCTCGAGGTTGCAGATCTCTGCGGTGCCCGGACGGGCCGGCCAGGATCCGACGATCAGTCCGACCGGCTCGATGCCGCGGGCACGCAGTGCGTCCACGGTGAGCTCGGTGTGATTGAGGGTTCCCAGCCCGGCGCGGGTCACGACGTACACCTCTGCCCGCAACTCCTCGGCGAGGTCGAGCAGCGTGCCGCCCTCGAGGTCGAGCCGAACCAGTAGACCGCCGGCGCCCTCCACGATCACAGTGGCCGCCCCGGCGCAGAGCCCACGGATGCGAGCGGCGTGCTCAGCGATCGTCGGGAGGTTGACTCCTGCCCGGCGAGCCGCGGTGTCCGGAGCGAGCGGCTCGGGAAGACGCACGACCTCGTGGACAGATGCTCCACACAGGGTGTCGATGACCTCGACGTCGGCCCGCTCGTCGGC
>DATCYH010000124.1:0-4732 GCA_036570405.1 Nocardioides sp. | reverse complement strand
CTCCAACGGGCAATCCGGAACATCTCGCGACCTTGGTTGGCCAGGACCTCGATGGTCGTGCCGATCAGCAGCACCAGGAACCCGATCCGGGCCGGGGTGATGACGAGCGCGTTGATCATCCTGGCCTGCGAGGAGACGGGCGTGATGTCGCCGTACCCGGTCGTGCTCAGGGTGACGGTCGTGTAGTAGATGGCGTCGATCAGGTCGACGGCCCCGGTGGGGTCATTGCCGTCGCGATAGCCCTCGCGATCCAGCCACACCAGCAGCACGGTCCCGAACATGATCCCGAACGCAAGCAGTACCCGACGGCCCAACTCCCACCACGGAGATCGCGCGCGGGCCGGGAGCGCGACCCCGGCCGGGGTGCTGCGCGAGGCTGACTTCTCCTCCATTACCCGGCTCGTTCGGGGCGGCAGGACATCGGGCTGGACACGGGCGTCAGTCTGGCACGGACGACTCGCCGGGGGTGGGACGCTGCCCACGATCCTCCGGTACGTCGTGCGCCCCGGGCTCGCTTCGCCCGATCCGGTCGGTGATCCGTGAGGGAAGCACCTGGTTGAGCCTCTTCAACAGCTCGGTGCGCGCCTTCGACGTCGAGTTCTGCGGGAAGACCGCATCGCAGGCGGCATTGAGCGCGGCACCGATCAGGACTGCGATCGAGACGATGTAGAGCCACAGCAGCACCGCGATCGGCGCGGCGAGCGGGCCGAAGATCGAGCGGGAGTCCGCCGCGGTGGTGGTCAGCACCCAGCGCAGGAGGAAGGAGCCGATGATCCAGGTGGTCAGGCTGAAGACGGCGCCGGGCAGGTTGTAGCGCCAGGCGGTTCGCACCGGCACGGACACGTGGTAGAGCGTGGTGAGGAAGCAGATGCACAGCACGACGATGGTCGGCCAATAGAGCTTGTAGAGCGGGTCGAACTGACTCGGCAACCAGCTGCCCACGAGCTTCGGGCCGGCGATGATCAACGGGATCGCGACCATGCCGGTGATCAGCCCCAGGACATAGAGGCTGAACGAGAGTGCCCGGGTCCGGATGATCCCGCGCTGTCCGCCCAGTCCGTGCATGATCGTGATCGTGTCCACGAAGACGTTGAGCGCACGGGAGCCGGACCACAAGGCAAGCACGAAGCCGATCGAGATGACATCGAAGCGGCCGCCCTCGATCACGTCATCGAATGTCGGCACGATGATGTTGTCGACGGCGCTCTCGGTCAGCGCCCGACTGGACAGCGTGATCACTGCCTGGCGCATGTCCTCGACCTGCGCAGAGGTGAACGTCTCCCCCACATAGCCGATGGCACCGGTGAGCGCGAAGATCAGCGGCGGCATCGACAGAATTGCGAAGAAGGCTGCCTCGGCGGCCAGCCCGGTGACCCGGTAGCGCATGCAGGAGGCGACCGTGGTGACGACCAGTCGCCACAACAGATGCATTGCCTTCGCCAGCAGACCGCGTTGGTTCTTGGCGGTGGACGAGGGCATGGGCCTACGGTATCCACATGGGCTCCGACATTCGCGCAAGCAACAATCAGGCACCGCCACTGGTCGGTCACAACGTGGTCACCTCGGACCACGCGCTCACCGACGCGATCACTCGCCATGCCGGTGCCGACGTGGTCGGCGACCTGATCGACGTCGGCGCCGAGGCCGGCACCGGTGAGGCGCGCGAGCACGGCATGCTGGCCAACAAGTTCCACCCCGAGCTGATCAACTACGACCGATTCGGCAACCGCGTCGACGAGGTCGAGTTCCACCCGTCCTGGCACTGGCTGATGGAGCGGGCCGTCGGGCACGCCCTCGCCGCGGCCCCGTGGGAATCGGACCAGCCGAACGCGCACGTACGTCGTGCCGCGGGGTTCTTCGCCTGGTCACAGACCGAGCCGGGTCACGGTTGCCCGATCTCGATGACCTATGCCGCGGTCCCGGCCCTGCGTGCCGACGAAGCCGTCGCCAAGCAGTGGACTCCGCTGCTCGCCTCGACCAGCTATGACCCCGGCTTGCGGAATCCGGCGGACAAGAAGGGCGCACTGGCCGGGATGGGGATGACCGAGAAGCAGGGCGGATCGGATGTCCGCGCCAACGTCACCGAGGCCAGGCCGACCTCATCTGAGGGCGACTACACGTTGCATGGGCACAAGTGGTTCACCTCAGCCCCGATGAACGACATGTTCCTGGTCCTGGCCCAGGCCGAGCAGGGCGTCACCTGCTTCGTCGTGCCCCGGGTCCTCGAGGACGGGACCCGCAACCAGCTCGACGTCGTACGCCTCAAGGACAAGCTTGGCAACCGCTCCAACGCCTCCTCCGAGTTGGAGTTCAACGGCACCTGGGCGCATCGTCTGGGCGACGAGGGGCGTGGTGTGCGCACCATTATCGAGATGGTCGCCGCGACCCGGCTCGACTGTGTGCTCGGCTCGGCGTCGTTGATGCGACGCTCCCTGGCCGAGGCCTCGTGGCACGTCGCCCACCGCTCGGCGTTCGGTGGACTCTTGGCCGACAAGCCGTTGATGCAGAACGTGATCGCCGACCTCGCCGTCGAGTCGGAGGCCGCCACCGCGCTGGCGATCCGCCTGGCCGCTGCCGTCGACCGGCCCAACGACCCGCACGAGGCAGCGCTCCGCCGGATCGCACTTCCGCTGGCGAAGTTCTGGGTCTGCAAGCGCACCCCGTTCATGGTCGCTGAGGCCCTGGAGTGCCTGGGCGGAAACGGCTACGTCGAGGAGTCGGGCCTGCCGCTACTCTTCCGCGAGTCACCCCTCAACTCGGTCTGGGAGGGCTCGGGCAACGTGAACGCACTCGACGTGCTGCGCGCCCTCTCTCGCGAGCCCGAGGCCCTCAACGCGTGGATCACCGAGGTCGGCAAGGCGCACGGCGCCGACCCGCGGCTCGACGCTGCGGTCCAGCACGCGTTGGAGATGCTCGGGGACACCGCATCACTCGAGGTGGGCGCGCGCCGCCTGGCCGGCCTGATGGCTGCATGCCTGCAGGGCTCGTTACTGGTCCGCTTCGCACCGTCGGAGATCGCCGACGCGTTCTGCGCCTCGCGCCTGGGTACGTCGTACAACGGAACGTTCGGCACCCTGCAGGGCGCGGACTTCCGCTCGATCGTGGAGCGGACCACCCCGACGATCTGACGGCCGGGAAATTCTTCGCGCGGTAGTCGATTTCGTGGGTTCGGGTCCGTCATGGTGGTGAGGTCGCGCCCGCGGCCGGTCGACCACGAGGAGATTGACATGCGTCGCTACCTGATCCTGCTGCCTGCGCCAGAGGCCGAGTGGGCGAAGCTGCCGCCCGAGGAGCACCAGAAGGGGCTGGCCTCGCACGGCCAGTTCCACGAGGACCTCGCCGCAGGTGGCCACCGGATCATCGCGGTCAGCCCGCTCGAGCCCTCGGCGCAGGCCACGTCGATGCGACCCGACGGCAACGGTGGGGCAACCATCACCGACGGGCCGTTCACGGAGTCCGTCGAGCAGATCGTCGGCTTCTACCTCATCGAGTCCGACAACGAGGACGAGCTGCGGGAGATCTGCAGCCGGTTCGCATCGCGCCGGGAGCTCATCGAGTTCCGCCGGCTCGCCGAGTGACGACGCCGACGGTGAGCGAGGAGTGGGACATGAAGCGCTACCTCTTCCTGATCGCCTACGAGCCCGGCGGGTGGGAGCATGCCTCCGCCGAGGAACAGCAGGTCTTCGTCGACCAGCACCAGGCGTTTTCCGACTACGTGGAACTACATGGCCGCGAGATCAGCGCGGCCGCGCTGGCCGGTCCCGACACCGCAACCACGGTGCGCCACGAGTCGGGGAAGCTGGCCGTGAATGACGGGCCGTTCGCAGAGACCGTCGAGATGATTGGTGGTTACTACGACGTCGAGCTGCCCGACCTGGACCACGCGACGGCGGCTGCTGGCCTGCTGCCGCCCTGCTATTCGGTGGAGATCCAGCCGACGGTGGTCATCGCGTAGTGACCGCGGACCGACGCGGCGCCGCGCACGTCGTCCTCGACATGACGGTTCGGCAGCAATGGGGACGCCTGATCTCGTTGATGCTCGCCCAGTTCCGCCGTCTCGACCTGGTCGAGGAAGCGTTGGCCGACGCGGTCGAGGCCGCCGCCCGGCACTGGCCGAGCAGGGGTGTGCCCGACAACCCGACCGCGTGGCTGCTCACCGCGGCGCGCCGGCGAGTGCTGGACCAGATCCGCGCAGAGGCCACGGCGCGTCGTCGCGCACCGCTGCTCGTCTCCGACGCCGAGCAGCGTCAGCGCTCCACCCGGATGATGGCGGACCCGGGCGGAGTGATCGAGGACGACCTGCTCCGGTTGGTCATGATGTGTGCCCATCCGTCGCTCTCCGCGGAGTCGGCGAGCGCTCTCGCGTTGAGACTCGTCGTAGGTGTGAGCACCCACGACATCGCGCGGCTCTTCCTGGTTCCCGAGGCCACCATGGCAGCGAGGCTGACCCGAGCGAAGAAGAAGATCGTCACCGCAGGTATCCCGTTCTCAGTGCCAGCATCCGGTGACGTTGCCCAGCGGCTGGACATCGTTGCGCAGACCGCCTACCTCGCGTTCACCGCCGGCTACGCCCCCGGCAGCGGACCGGACCTGCTCCGCGCGGAGCTGGCCGGGTCGGCAATCTCGTTGACACGCGTGGCGCTCTCCCTGCGCCCGGACGAGCCCGTCCTGGTCGCCCTGCTGACGTTGGTGCTGTTCCAGCACTCACGGCGAGACGCCCGCGTGGGCGCGG
>DATCYH010000123.1:0-1527 GCA_036570405.1 Nocardioides sp. | reverse complement strand
GTCCCCTCGCTGGACCGATCCACCTTCAGGCTATCGGCGAGTCCTGCTGCCATCATCAACCCACGCCCGGACGAGGGCCTGTTGCTCCACCTGCCCCGGTCCGAGACGGTGATCGCCACCTCTCCGTCCGCACCCAGACCGGCAGAGATGTTCACCACCGGCTCCGCATCGGAGTCGATGTAGGCGTGGGCCACCACGTTGGCGGCAAGCTCCACGACGGCATGCCCCAGACCGACATGGTCCATCAACCCTGCACCGAGGTTGTCCAGCCACACGTTGATCCGGTGGCGGATGAGCGGGAGATTCTCCGGAAGTGCCGACATGCGCAGTCGGAAGGCCTCCGGCGCGGTGGTCCGAGTCGCGATCAGGAGCGTTGCGTCGTCGCTGCCGCCAACGGTCAGTGTCTCGCGCAGGATGTCGTCACACAGGGACTCACCAATCCCTTGGCCTCCCGCAGGCCTCTGGGTGCTGGTGGCCGTCGCGCAGGCGGCGAGGAGTCGGTCATAGCCCTCGGCGATCGTGCGGCCTGTGGAATGCACCAGGCCATTGGTGTAGAGCCCGATCGTCTCCCCCATCTGCAGGCGGCTGCGATAAATCCGGGTGCTGCCGCCAGCCCCGAGGGGCCTGCTGGGGCGGGAGGACAACAGCTCGGCCGGAGCGCCGGGTGTCATCCGGACAGGCGTTGGATGCCCGGCCGAGCACCACTCGAATTCGCCGTCCTCCAGGCTCAGGATGACCACGCACGCGGTGGTGGCACACACCTCGGGATGGTCGAAGGCATAACGGTCGGCGCTCATCATCACCTGTTGCAGGTCGACGCCTGCGCCCAGGCGCTCGCGGAGCACAGCCTTGACCTGGGAGACGGCGACCGCTGCGGCGAATCCGTTCCCGACCACATCGGCGACCAGCAGCGCGACCCGATCCCCTGACAAGGGGAGCGCATCCAGCGTGTCTCCCTTGTTCAACGGCTCCACGCCACTCATCACGTAGCGCGCACCGAGTGAGGCGCCGGGTAGCACCGGCAGCCCAGTTGGGATCTGGACATCTGTAGCAGTGGACGGCACGATTCACCCCCGATGGTGTGATGCATGGAGTGTGGATGCGGGCTGGTACCCGATCCTGTCAGCGGGATTCAACTGCTGGTCGCTGCCGCGCCAAGTCGTCTTCACCCAATGGCATGTCTGGTCAGGGTCAGGGTGTCACGGCATGCGAACCCTGACGCCGGGTACCACCGGGCATGAGTGCAACCACCCGCCAGGACGAGGCAAGGCTCGCGGTTTCGGCGATGCTCGGCTGCGTGCTGCTGGGGACACAACTGTCTGGCAGGCCGGGGCCGAGCGAGTTGTGGGCGATGCGAGCGGCCAACCGCGATCGGGTCGACCACGCCTGGTGGTGGCCGGTTCAGCAACTCGGCACACCGGGCGTTCTGCCACTCATCGCAGTTGTGGCCTGGCTACGAAAGCACCGCCGCCTTGCGATGACCGCAGCCCTCGCGCTTCTGGTCGAGAAGCCATCCGAGGTCGCCAT
>DATCYH010000122.1:0-1627 GCA_036570405.1 Nocardioides sp. | reverse complement strand
GGTTGTTGCGCGCGGTGGTGGCGGGGATCCCCTTCGGGACGGCCCAGCTGGCGAGCACACCGTCGCGCTCCAGACGCAGGTCCCAGTGCAGGCGGGTGGCGTGATGCTCCTGGATGACGAAGCGGGGAAGGCCTTCCGAGGCCGTCTGGCCGACGGGATTCTCCGGCACCGGCTCCGGGGTTGCCCCCGCGGTGCGCTTGGCGATGTACAGGCTCAGCGGACCGTCGTCGGCCGCGCGCGCCCCGGCGGTGAAACCCAGGGATGCGAGGGGGTCGCCGTCCGCGGCTATGCGCTCGAGCACCTCGTCGAAGAGGAGGTGGCGCAGGTCCGGATCGTCCAGCTCCTCCCACGTGCGGGGCGCGGCCACAGTGGGGTGCGCGCGGCCGCGCAGCGAGTAGGGGGCGATCGTCGTTTTGGACCCGTTGTTCTGACTCCAGTCGATGAACACCTTCCCCGGCCGCGCGGACTTCGCCATCTGGCTCACGACCAGATCGGGGGAGTCGGCCTCGATCGCGCGGGCGAGCTCTTTCGCGAACGCCGTGATGGCGTCGCTGGATTGCTCGCCGGGAAGCGGAGCGTACAGGTGGATGCCCTTGCTGCCGCTCGTGACCGGGTACGGGTCCATCCCCATGTCGGCCAGGATCGACCGGGCGTGACGGGCGACCTCCGCACACTCGGCGAGCCCGACCCCCGGCCCCGGATCGAGGTCGAGCACCAGCCGGTCGGGGTTCCCTCGGCTGCCGTCGGCCGCGAAGCGCCACTGCGGAACATGCAGTTCGAGGCTCGCCACCTGTGCGAGGTAGACGAGGGTCGGCACGTCTCCGACGAGCGGGTAGTCCTTCGAGCCGGAGGAGTGCGGGATCGCCTGCCGCCGCACCCACGACGGCGCTCCCGCCTCCAGATCCTTCGCGAAGAACGACATCCCCGGGTCCTCGGCCGTGCCCACCCCGTCGGGCCAGCGTTTTCGTGTGACAGGGCGCCCCGCCACGTGGGGGAGAAGGACCGGAGCGATGCGCGTGTAGTAGTCGATCACCTCACCCTTGGTCGTGCCGGTCTCGGGGTAGAGCACCTTGTCGAGGTTGGTGATCCGCAGGCGCCGCCCGTCGATGCGTACCGTCTGCTCTCCCGCGGCCATGTGCACCACCGTAGTGGGGAGGATCGCAAGGGGTTTCGGGGATTGCTGTGGCAGGTGTCTACTGGTGTGATGAGGGCGATCTGGAAAGGCGCGCTGACATTCGGTCTCGTGAACGTGCCGGTCAAGGTGTATTCTGCGACCGAGGATCACGATGTGCCGCTGCATCAGGTGCACAACAAGGACGGCGGCCGCATCCGCTACCAACGCATCTGCGAGCTGGACGGTGAGGTCGTGCCGTACTCCGACATCGACCGCGCCTACGACGACGGCGACCGCACGGTCGTGCTGACGAAGGAGGATCTCGAGTCGCTGCCCTCCGAGCGGAGCCGTGAGATCGACGTCGTCGAGTTCGTCCCGAGCGACCAGGTCGACCTCCTCACGCTCGACCGCGCGTACTACCTCGAGCCCGACTCGGCCTCGCCGAAGGCGTACGTGCTGCTTCGTCGGACGCTGGAGGAGACCGACCGCACCGCGATCGTGCGGTTCTCGCTG
>DATCYH010000121.1:0-2568 GCA_036570405.1 Nocardioides sp. | reverse complement strand
TTTCGGCCACGGATCGACGATGGCCGATGTGCAATCGGCCAAGGCCTGTGGATTCACGATCACCAGAGCGGCGTCGAGGTTCGCGACCGGCGGGTCGTCACCGGCGCGCCACCCGCAGCTCGATCATCAGTGCGAGACGGGTGCCCGGATCAGAGAGGTCGACTCCGCACTGCTCGCGAGCGCGGCGCAGTCGGTTGCGCACGGTGTTGGGGTGCACCAGGAGGAGCTCGGCCGCCGCGGAGATCTCTCCTGAGTCGAGGAATGCCCGCACCGCGTCGACCAGGCCGGCGTCCTTGTGCTGGCGGTCGTGCTGGACGAGGCGGGCCAGCGGGCCGGCGTCCGTGTGCTGGTGGAGAAACCCCTCGAGCCGGTCGACGAGAACGTCCGCGAAGACGTCCTCCAACGTGGCGATCACGCCCAGTCGACCACGCTTGTGCAGGGCATCGGCGACGTGGTCGGCGACTTGGCGCGACTCCGCGAGGTCGGCTGCCTGGACGACCGGCGTGCCGATCCCGACAGCGAGCTCGGCTCCACCGCCGAACCGGTTGAGGAAGTCGTCCAGGATCCGCGGCGCCGACGCCGGGAGTACGCCGTACAGGCAACGCGGCAGCGGAGCACTCAGTGCAGTCGGCGCCACCGCAGCGAGGTGGAGGTTGAGCGGTCCGGCCGCCCGGTGGGCAAGCTCTTCGCTGCTCCCTCGCACGGTGACCACGACGAACGGCCCGGTCATGTCGCGATCCACGGCAATTGCCCCTGCTGCCTCCCCACCGCTGATCAGGGTGGATACGAGGTCGATCCGCTCCCGACGGCCGCGATCTGCCCGGTCCCGCTCCGCCCCCAGGCGGGCCGCAACCACAGGTGCCGCAGCCCGCAGGATCTCTTCCTGCGCCGGGCTCGGACCACCGGGGATGGCTGCCCAGATCGAACCGGTCAGACGGTTGTCGTTGCGGACCGCGATGACGGCGCGGGCCACCATGTGTTCCTCCGGCAGGTCTAGAACGATCACCTCGTCGGAGGTCCTCAACTTCTCGAAGACACCGGTGGCCGCGATCGCGTCCCGGTAGTGCACCGGGACCTGCCTGCCCAGAATGGTCCCTATCCGAGCCTCATCGACGTCCTGCTGTCCGCCAGAGTAGGCAAGGACGATGGTGTCGCGATCCTCGATGGTGATCGGCGCGCCCATCAGCCCGGCCAACGAGTTGGCGAGGTCGAAGAGGTCGCCGTCGAGGTTGAGGGACATTATCCGAGCCTACGGAAGCGAGCCGGCAGGTGGTGGGTGCGCCACGTCGTCGTGCGGACTCGCCGGGTTCCACACGACAACTACACCTCGACGCGAGCCTGGGCGGACAGCCGTGGGGCCACCTTCCGCGCGGCCGGCAGGAAGGAGCCGGTGCCGAATGTGGTGCCGAGGCCGGGTGCCATCTCACCGTCCTCGAAGACCACACGACCGGAGATGATGGTGGCGGTCACTGCGTCGTCGTTGCGGTTCACCATCCGGCTGATTCCGCCGAGTTCCTCCAACTTCGCCTCGTGGTAGTCGTTCACTGAACCGTTGAGGCCAGCCGGGTCGATGACCACGAGGTCCGCTCGGTCGCCCTCCCGGATCCGCCCGGCGTCGAGACGATAGAACTCCGCGAGCTCACCGGTCAGCTTGTGTACTGCCTGCTCCAGGCTGATGAAGGGCTTGCCCTTCTGCTCGGCGGTGTGCACCCGGTCGAGCAGGCAGACCGCGAAGTTGTAGAAAGCCATGTTGCGCAGGTGCGCCCCGGCGTCGGAGAAGCCGATGGTGACACCGGGCGTGTTGACCAAGCGGTTGGCCACCTTGGCGCGGTCGTTGGCGATCACCGTCGTCCAGCGGAACGCCCTGCCGTGCTCGACGACCATGTCAAGGAAGCAGTCGACCGGGTGGATGCCGCGGCTCCGGGCGACGTCGCCGACGGACTTGCCCACCAGGGACGCGTCCGGGCACTCGGTGATCCGGGCGTCGTCGAAGTCGCGGTGCCACACTCGCGGTGAGAAGCGCTTCTCGAAGTCGGCCCGGAACCAGCGTCGATATGCCTCGTCCTGGAGCAGGGTGTTGCGGCCCATCTCCTCGTTGAGGTGCAGGGCTTCGCGGCCGGATCCGAACTCCTCGAAGACCACGAGGTCGATGCCATCGGCCCACACCTGGAAGGTGGTGGGCAGGTGCTGCCAGACGAACTTGCCCCGGCCCAGACGGTTGGCCAGGTAGGCGATCGGGGCGAAGATCCGGTTGACCCAGGGCTCGGCCCGGGTGTCCGCCGCGGCGAGCAGGGAGACCCGCAGCGGCTTGCGGAACAGTCCCATCGAGGTGGCCACGAAGAAGGCCACGTCGACCTTGGTGTTGAGGTTGGGCACCCCCTGCATCACCCCGTCGCGCCGGCGCAGGATGCGGCTGATCGCGCGGCGCTCCTTCCAGGTGGCGTGCGTCGAGGGCAGGGTCCGGGACCGATAGCGGTCGCCGTCCATCTTGTCCCACGGGTTCGTCATCGTGGACACGCCAAGGAACCCGGCGTCCATCGCCTCTTCGATGCGTTGGGCGATCTCGCG
>DATCYH010000120.1:0-1953 GCA_036570405.1 Nocardioides sp. | reverse complement strand
CATCCCCCAGGACACGCCTGCCGTGACGCTCGGCGAGGGCGGCACCCCGCTGGTGGAGTCGGGTTGGCTCTCCGAGGTCACCGGTGGCCAGGTCTGGCTCAAGGTCGAGGGCGACAACCCCACCGGCTCGTTCAAGGACCGCGGGATGACCGCAGCGCTTTCCGTCGCAGTGCACCAGGGCGCCCAAGCGGTGGTCTGTGCCTCCACCGGCAACACGTCCGCCTCGATGGCCGCCTACGCCGCCAAGGCCCGGATCAAGCCGCTCGTGCTGGTCCCCGAGGGCAAGATCTCTGCCGGCAAGATGGCACAGGCGATCATGCACGGCGCCCAGGTGATCATGGTGCGCGGCAACTTCGACGACTGCCTGAAGATCTCCCGCGGTCTGGCCGAGCACTATCCGGTCGCACTGGTGAACTCGGTCAACCCGATCCGCCTCGAAGGACAGAAGACGGCCTCGTTCGAGGTCGTCGACCGGCTCGGCGACGCCCCGGACTTCCACCTGCTCCCGGTCGGCAACGCCGGCAACATCTCGGCGTACTGGCTGGGCTATCGGCAGTATGGCGACCTGGGCCGGTCCACCCGGTTGCCCGTGATGCGGGCCTACCAGGCCGAGGGCGCGGCACCGCTGGTCACCGGCCAGCCGTTCCCGAACCCGGAGACCAAGGCCACCGCGATCCGGATCGGCAACCCTGCCTCGTGGAAGCTCGCCGAGAACGCCGCGTCCGAGTCCGGTGGACGGTTCGCCTCGGTCACCGACGAGCAGATCCTGATCGCCCAGCGCCTGCTGGCCAGCAACGATGGCGTCTTCGTGGAGCCGGCCTCCGCTGCGGGGATCGCAGGCATGCTGCAGGACCTGGAGCGTGGGGAGTCCTATGCCGACAAGACCGTGGTGGTCACGGTGACCGGTCACGGGCTCAAGGACACGGTCACCGCGCTCGAGGGCTTCGGCGACGTGGTCGACAACGTCATTGACGCGAACGTGGACGACGCGGCGGCCGTTGCCGGTCTTGTCTGATGGCGCGGTTCATCGAAGGACCGGTCACCGTCTCGGTGCCGGCCACCTCGGCGAACCTCGGCCCGGGCTTCGACTCGTTGGGACTCGCCCTCGCACTGCGTGACGAGCTCACCGCCTCGGTCGACGGGGTGGGCCTCGAGGTGCGCGTCGAGGGCGCGGGCTCGGACGACGTACCCCGCGACGAGAGCCACCTGGTGGTGCGGGCGATGCGCTGTGCCTTCGAGCAGATGCATGCGGCTCCGACGGCACTCTCGCTGACCTGTCGCAACGTGATCCCGCATGCGCGTGGACTCGGGTCGTCCTCGGCCGCCATCGTCGGCGGGATCGTGCTCGCCCGTGCCCTGGTCGCCGGTGGATCACTGCTGATGGACGACGACGCCGTGTTCCGGCTGGCGGCCGAGATGGAGGGTCACCCCGACAACGTGGCGCCTGCGTTCCACGGCGGCTTCGTGATCTCCGGCCGCGACTCCGGGGAGTTCTATGCGACCTCGGGCTCCCTCGACCCGCGCATCTCCGCAGTGGTGTTCATCCCGCCGACCCCGGTCTCCACCGAGGTGGCCCGCGGGTTGCTCCCGGACTCCGTGCCGCACGGCGACGCGGCCGCCAACTCCGGTCGGGCCGCGCTGCTGGTGGCCAGCCTCGCCTCCCGGCCCGAGTTGCTGCTGCGGGCCACTCGTGACTACCTGCACCAGGACTACCGGGAGTCAGCGATGCCGGAGTCGCTGGCGCTCGTACGTCGTCTGCGCGACGCGGGCCACCCCGCGGTCGTCTCCGGGGCCGGGCCGACCGTGCTGGCCTTCACCGACGGGCCGTCCCGACCGCTGGCCGACTGGTCCCCGGGACCTGAGTCGCTGGTGGCGCAGTGTCCGGACGGCTGGACGGCGCTGCACCTCGACCTGGAGACTGCCGGCGCACGCGTGGAGTCGTGATTCGATGCT
>DATCYH010000119.1:0-2883 GCA_036570405.1 Nocardioides sp. | reverse complement strand
GCGCAGGAATACGACCTGATCATCATCGACACCCCGCCCTCCCGCCGTTCCGCGCTGGTCCAGCTCGCGCTCGCCGCGGCGCGCTGGATCGTGATCCCGACCAAGTCGGATCGCTCCAGCATCGAAGGCCTCCGCGTCCTGGCCGAGCAGGTCGCCAAGATTCGAGAGATCAATCCCGAGATCGACGTGCTCGGCGCCGTCCTGTTCGGTATGGGTGCCACGGCGACGGCGCGCCGACGGTTCGCGAAGGAGGACGTCCGCAACGTGCTTGGCGACGCCGACCTGCTGTGCGATTCGGTTATCCGGCACGCCGAGGCGGCCGCGGACGACGCGCGCGAGAAGGGTCGCCTGATCCACGAACTGGCCGAGGTGGTCCACAACGCCGAGCCCTACTGGAAGGCATTGAAGGAAGGCCGCCGTCCCGAGCGGATCGCGGGCTCGGCCCCCGCCCTGGCAGAGGACTACGTGCTCCTCGCTGACGAGCTCATTCGACGCATCGGCGCTGCCGAGGAAGCAGAAGCGGCGGCGTCTGCAGTACGAGAGGCAGCCACAGCATGAGCGAGCGTCCCCAGTTGGCACCGGCCCTCGGCCTGGTTCGGGATCGGATCTCTGGTCCGCCGCCTCGCCGGCAGATACCTACGCCCGCGCCCGTCACGACCGAAGCGGAGGGCGACACTGAGCCCGCAAAGCCCAGCGCCGAGCGCGGGCCAGCGGAGGCAAAGCCGAGGAAGGCAGTCCGGCCAAAGGCAAGCTCGGCAAGCACCGGCGGATTGAGGCGAACCACGATCAGCATCCCGCAGCGCCTGGCCGCGGGTATGCGCGAGCGCCTCCAGGTCGACCGCAAGGTCAGCCAGATCCAGTTCATCCTGAACGCGATCGAAGCGAACGCACACCGACTCGCAGAACTGGTAGAGCAGGAACGGCCGACCGCACCGACAGCTGGCGGACTCTTCCCCGACCAGAGCACGGGCCGCAACGCGATCGAGGAACGCACGACGATCAACTTCGACACAACCGAGGCGAATCTCAAGGTCATCGACTCGCTCGTCGAGAAGCACGGTGCAGACAGCCGAAGCCAACTGATCCGAGCCGCGCTCCGCGCTGTTCTAGCCGACTGACCAACCAGCGTCGCCGACGCCGATAGTGTTCGTCGGCGATGGCCTCCGGAATCGACCCCAGCGCGTTGAGGACAGCCCGCGAGAGCGCGGGCCTGACTCAGCACGAGCTCGCGCGACTCGTTGGCGCAGCCGGGGGAGAGCGCGTCTCGCGTTGGGAGCTCGGAGCCTCGGTGCCCCGGCCCGACTTCCTGGTCAAGCTCGCCCGGGCACTCGACATCCCCACCCTGCGGCTGATCCACCTCGAAGGTGACACCCCCGACCTGAGAGCACTGCGCCTCCAGGCCGGCCTCACCGTGCCGGAGCTGGCCACGCGCACGAACATGGCCGTGAAGACCTATTACTCCTGGGAGGTCGGGCGCTGGACCCGCCTCCCATCGCCGTCGATCCTCGAGGCTCTCGGCCGCGTCTTCGACGAGCCCGCCGACGTCGTGGCCGCGGCCTTCAACGAGGCCCAACGGCTGCGCCGGCGCCGCGGCAACCCCAAGCCCGGCAATTGAGTAGCAATACGGAGGTTCAGCCCTAGGCGACGCAGGGCACAATCGTCCGTCAGGGAGACCGAACGCGTGGTCCCATGGGACCCGGGTCGTTCGGCGCGTAGACGCTCAATTCCATCGGGGGAGTGAGCCGCGACCACCCCGGTGAGGGACTCGGGCGATGACATCTCGGAATCCGCCTCCTGTGGAGAACCCATTCAGCGAGACACCTGCACTAGTGTGTTGTTCGCGAGTTGGGTCATAGTGATCGCCCCGGCCCGTCTTGACACATAGGTGATCGAGAGACGAGAGGACTCGGACTGATGTCGCTGGACACCGCACAGACCACCGCGGGGGGACCGCCCCCGCCGCAGACCGCCCAGACGCAGCCCGCGCATGCCGCGACTGCGCGGGTCAAGGCACGCCGCCGGCCCTGGGTCTTCGCCCTGATGGCTTCACTGGTCGCCGCCGGCGCCCTGGGCGTCGCGTTCGTCTTCACCTCGGTCAACGACACCCAAGAGGTCCTCGTCGTCAGCAGCGACATCAAGCGAGGCGAGACCATCGAGGCCGGTGACCTCGCCATCGTGCGCGTGAGCGTCGACCCGGCGCTGACCCCGGTTCCCGGCAGCCAGAAGGCCGAGCTCGAGGGCAGCCGCGCCGCTGTCGACCTGTGGGCGGGCACCCTGCTCACCGAGGAGGCCGTCACCGACAGCCTGGTGCCGGGGGAGGGGGAGTCCCTGGTGGGCATCAGCCTCACTCCCGCCCAGATGCCCTCGGAGCCGCTCTACGGCGGCGACGTCGTCCGGATCGTCACCACGCCCGGCGACCAGGGCGAAATCACCGACAAGGAGCCGGTCAGCATCGAGGCCACCGTCGTTGGTGTTAGCCGGGTCGAGGAGACGGGGGAGACCGTCGTCGACGTCTCGGTGCCCGAAAGCGAGGCGGCCGACCTTGCTGCCCGCGCCGCCACCGGACGGGTCGCGCTCGTCCTGGACGCCCGGGAGCGCTGAGGCATGGCGCTGATCGTCCTGGCCTCCGCGAGCGGCTCGCCCGGCGTGTCCACCACGGCGCTGGGGCTCACCCTCAACTGGCCGCGTCCCGTGCTCATGGTCGACGCCGACCCGACCGGATCCTCCTCGGTCTTCGCCGGCTACTTCCACGGCACCCAGGAACCCACCGGCGGGCTGATCAACCTCGCCCTCGCGCTGCGCGAGGGGACACTGGCTGCCGCCCTTCCTCGCGAAACGCTGCTGCTGGACCCCGAAGCGCCGGCCGAGCGATCGGCCTGGTTC
>DATCYH010000118.1:0-2559 GCA_036570405.1 Nocardioides sp. | reverse complement strand
TCAAGGCCGGAGCAGCGCTCAAGGCCGGGGAGAGGCAGCGCGCCGACGTGCTCGCTGAGGCCAAGGAACGCGGCCTGGCCTACCTGGACGCGGGCGCGCCCGTCGTGTTCGTCCCCGGAGTGCTCGAGGACGCCGAGGTTGCCGAGCTGGCCGAGGCGTTCGGCCCGCAGCGACTCACCCTGATCGGACTCCCCGGCGTACCGCCCCTGTCCCGGCTCCAGGAGCTCGGGGTCGGACGCGTGTCCTATGGGCCGATGTCCCAGCGAGTTGCCCTCACCGCGCTGCAGGAGCTGGTCGAGGCTGTGCACGCCGGTGGGGGAGTTCCCTCGACCATGCGTGCATTGAACTGACGCGCGGCCAGCACAGCGCTGGTCGCGCAGCGCTCGCTCGTCGGGGACCGGGGCTGCCCGCTGCTCGCGGCCTAGCGCCCCTGCGGTTCGACGATGAGACTGCGCGGGCGCGGCCAGGGCCGCCCCTCCCGCTCCTCGATGTCGAGGTTGAACCGGTGCAGCAGGGAGGCGAACTGCTCGACATCCGCCTCGGGCCACTCGGCCAGCACTCGCTTCACTCCGTTGACGTTGGCCCTGCGCTCCCGGTCGAGCCGCTTGCGACCGGACTCAGTGACCAGGAACTTGCGGGCCAGCCCGCCCTCGGGGTCCGGGATCCGCTCGACCAGCCCGTCGCGCATCATCGCCGCAGTCTGCCGGTTGAGCGTCGAGGCATCGAGGCCGAAGGCCTCGCTGAGCTGTCCGATCGACATCGGCCCCTCCATCACCAGGCGGGTGAGCAGCGTGTAGGCGCTGCGGTCGAGGTGTGGCTTGCCGTCGGCGGCGCGGCGGGTCGGGGCAAGTTGACGCATCAGCACCAGGGTCTCGAACTCGATTGCCCGATAGCTGTCGGTCACGACCGGTTCTCCAATCCTCTGGGTGCATGTGCCAGCCCGCCCCGTGTCACGGTGGGGGAGGTGTCGGTGGAAGTGTAATACGCACAACATGTGCATGATGCACATCCCCGTGTACAGTTCCCTCCTGTGTCGAATACAAGCATTGATTCTCCGCCCGGTTCCGCCGCCGGTCCCCGCCCCGAAGGCGAGCACGTCGACTCTCCGAATGCCATCGTCTGGGTCCTGTCCGTTGCCGGCATCACCGCTGCCCTGATGCAGACGCTGGTCGTCCCGCTGATCGGTGACCTTCCGGTGCTCCTCGACACGAGTGCCTCCAACGCCGCATGGGTGATCACGGCGACGCTGCTCACCGCGGCCGTGGCCACCCCGGTCAGCGGACGACTCGGTGACATGTACGGCAAGCGCCGGATGATGCTGTTCTGCGCGGGCTCCCTCATCATCGGTTCGCTCGTCTGCGCCCTGGCCGCAGGTGTCGTTCCGATGATCGTCGGGCGCGGGCTGCAGGGCGTGGGGATGGGGATGATCCCGCTCGGCATCTCGGCAATGCGCGACCTGCTGCCCGCGGAGAAGCTCGGCACCGCGATCGCGCTGATGTCCGCCTCGATGGGCGTCGGCGGCGCGCTCGGCCTGCCGATCGCGGCCGCGGTCGCCGAGAACCTGAACTGGCGGGCACTGTTCTGGGGCTCGACCGGGCTCGCAGTCCTGATCTTCGTCCTCATCCTCACCCTCATCCCGGCGACTGAGGTTGTCGGTCGCGAGGAGGAGACCTTCGACTTCGTCGGTGCCGTCGGGCTCGGCGTCGGACTGGTCGCCCTCCTGCTCGGTGTCTCCAAGGGCGCGGACTGGGGTTGGAGCAGCGCGACCACCGTGGGCCTGCTGGTCGGCGCCGTGGTCGTTCTGGTCGGCTGGGGCTGGTTCGAGCTCCGACAGCAGGACCCGCTGGTCGACCTGCGAGTGACCGCCCGCCCGGTCGTCCTGCTCACCAACATGGCCTCCCTGGTGGTCGGCTTCTCGATGTACGCGCAGTCGCTGATCATCCCGCAGATCATGCAGCTGCCCGCCGTCACCGGCTATGGCCTCGGTCTCTCGATGCTGGAGATGGGCCTGTGGATGGCCCCCGGTGGCCTGATGATGATGCTGATGTCGCCGCTGGGCGCCAAGCTCTCCCACGCCAGGGGACCCAAGGTCACGCTCGCGTTCGGCGCATTCCTGGTCGCCCTCGGCTATCTCGCCGCCGTGCTGATGATGGGTGCCGCTTGGACCCTGCTGATCGCGGTCTGCATCGCCAGCTCGGGAATCGGTTTTGCCTACGGGGCGATGCCGGCCCTGATCATGGGCTCCGTGCCGATCACCGAGACCGCCTCGGCGAACAGCTTCAACACATTGACCCGCTCCATCGGTACGTCGTTCGCGGCGGCCGTCGTGGGTGTGGTCCTGGCCCAGATGAGCACCGACCTCGGTGGGTACTCGATCCCGACCGAGGCGGGCTTCAGGACCGGGCTCCTGATCGGTGCGGGGATGGCACTGCTCGCCTCGGTGATTGCGATGGCGATCCCGACGCGGGCAAGCCTCGAGGCCGAGGCGAACATCGAGCGCGAGCTGCCCGCCTCGGCTCGCTGACGGTGCCGGGTCGCGCACTTGTCCGGGCGTGGGGA
>DATCYH010000117.1:0-3595 GCA_036570405.1 Nocardioides sp. | reverse complement strand
ATCGATGCTTCGAATTCGCGATGCGGCGAGGGCACCTTGCGCGGCGGCCACTCCGTGGCCAACGAGGCCGCGGAGGTTGCGGGTCTGGTCGACCAGCAGCGTGTAGGTCTTGGCCCGTTCGGCCCACTTCGCGGCGACGTCGCGATGGCCGCTCACGGGCGGGGCGAGGTTGGTGGCGTGGTGGGAGACGATGCGTTGGGAGTCCAGGATCAGTCGCAGGCTGTACGCGTCGGGTTGGTAGCTGAGCCGTACGAGGAGGTTGTTCTCTGCTTGGAGTACCCCGCCCAGGCCGGGAAGAGTGGGCCCGTCAGCCAGCCGCACGGGTGGACGCCAGCCGGTGCGGTCGACGGCGTAGTCAGGTTCGCTGTATCCGGCGTGGGCGGCGCAGACGACGGCTGCTCGGCCGAGCAAGTCGGCTTCGTCGATCGGTTCCCAACCGCGCATGGCAGCGGTGTAGCGGCGGTCGAGCCCGGTGAGGGCACGGGTGATCTCGGAGGCGTCCTTGAGGACGGTCATGGCTTGGGCGTCGGTCAGGTGGCCGTAGCTCAGTCCGGCGGCGAAGTCGTGTTCTCCCAGGGCGGCGCCTTTGGCTGCTTGTCGCCAGAGGTCGACGAGGTAGTTCGGATGCGGCGTGGCCAGTTGGTCCACGGTCGGGAGCGGAGCGGCATAGGCGGAGCGTGCCGCGGCGAGCCTGTACCGCAGTTCCTCTGCCGGCCCGCGGGTCCGCGGTGTCGTCCCGCCGAGTTCGGCGTGGGGGTTCGATGCTCGTACGGCTTGCTGGCACCACACGGTGATGCTGTGCCGGAACGATCCGACCAGCTCGACAGCATCGGCAGGCGGGTCGTCGACGTCAGAACCGTTGCGGGTGATTTGCATGAGTGTGCCGAGTGCTTCCCGCAGCTGGGCGGTGTTGTCGCCGTACATCAGAACTCACTGATGTCCGCGCACGGGTCGTCGCGGTCCCGTGCCACGTCGAGCATGTCCAGCAGCAGCTCGACTTGGAGTTTGTCGACGCCATGGTCGGCGAGTTCCTTGACCGCGCTGACGGCGATCGCGTGCAAGATCGCGCGGTCGTCGGTGAAGCCGCTCGCATCGAGCGCGGGGATGTCGTCACCGTGGATGAGGTCGAGGTAAAGCAATGCGTGCTCGTATTCGACCGCGCCGTCGAACGTTGCCGCCTCGTCGGCCAGGGCTGCGATGTAAGAGCGGGCTTCGGCCAGGGTGACCGCGTGGGCAAGGAGCATGATGAGTTTCCCTTCAATCGAGTGAAGCGCTTTGGCAGTCACCGTCCGCCACCTGGGCCCGCAGCTGTCGGATGAACCGGGGTGCCTGTGGACGAGTCGGCCTTCGTCCACAGGCACGGTCAGGACGCTCGTTGCGCGACTTGGTCCTCAACTTGGCGGCGTGCGGTGACGTCTTCCATGACGAACTGGACGAAGTCGGCGTCCCGGTCGCACACCTCTGCTTCGTGACCGGCCTCAAGCGAGGGTTCGCCAGGCCAGGTCGTCTGTCGGGTGGGGCGGTCCCGGTCGAGGCGGGTGCCGCAGGCTGAGACCCAGTCGCGGAGCCGAATGCGGGCGTCGGCGAAGTCTCGGTGCCAGCCCAACGGGGACGACGGGGAGGCATCGGGTCCGTAGGAATTCAGCCAGTGCAGGTGAAGCGCGGAGAGTTCCCAGACGAGTTCGTCGTGACGGTGCCACATCGGAGGAACCACGGTCGGTGCCAGCCCGTAGGTGCCACGAAGCCAGTTCACCCAGGCGTTGAGGTCGAGCCACTCGGCTTCGGCCTCGTCGGCACCGAGGGTGTTCCAGTTGATCGGCCCTAACGGTTCCGCCAACGACGACGACTCGAACGACTCCGACCACCCGGACTCATCGGATGAGGCCGCAGGTGGGTTGAACGTGTCGAGGGTCTCCCACGTGTCGAACACCGGATGACGTTCATCGTTGAGCAGTGAGGGCTGCACTCCGTCCGCGTCGGAGGACTTGGATGCCATGGCTCAGAGCCCGATCGCAGCAGGCGGCTCGACCGTCCGGTCGGATTCACGACCGGCCTCGGGGCCAGCGTCCCGTTCGGCCGCCGGCGTCGGGCGGTCGACGTTGTAGCGGGTGCGGGCGGTGTCGTGCCCGATCCGGCGAGCGACGAACTCTTCACGCTGCACGGTGGTGCCGTCGCGCTCGAACTCATACTCGTGGACGTAGCCAGAGGCGACGAACTGGTCCCCGGCCCGGAATCGGGCGTAGGCCCGTTCGGCGGAGGACTTGAACAGCACCATGTCGCAGAACTGCGGGTCGAGTTTGGTGAACGCACCGTCTGCTTCTTTGCGCCACTGCTCGATTCCGACCCGGGCACGGAACCGAGCCACGTCGCTCTTGCCGTACGTCAGCTCGGGGGCGGTGGCGATGAAGCCATGCAGGCTCATCTGCGTTGGGATCGTCATTGTCGACTCCTGACCTCACGCGACGCCATGGCCGGCAATCGCTCTCAGAAGTCAGGTGCACACCACCCGACCGACCCGGCGCTCAGGCGTACAACCGTTCAGCGTTGCCGCAGAGCTGACTCGGTTGCAGTCCGAGCTGTGCGGAGCTGTGCCGCGTCCTTGCGTGAGGTCCACGGCCGCAGGTCGGTGACGAGCGGTGGCGAGCTGCGCAGCAGGAGGAGTGCGGTTCCAAAGGGCAGGGTGCGGATGGTCTCCGGTGGCATGACCGGCACGCGCCTGGTGGAGCGTTGGAGGGACCGGGAGCCGTAGTCGCCCACGGAGATCGTGTCGGTCTTCTCATCGCGTTCACCGATGAGTGCGGAGAGGTCCTGCAGGTCGCGTGCGGATGAGGTGCCGCCGAGGATGATCTTGACGATGGAGGCGTCCCAGATCGCGCCAGCGGCGTGGTCGCCCCACTTGTCTCGTACCTGGGAGAGCGATTGGAGGACGGGCATCGTGGTGATCCCGGTGCCGCCGCCTTCGGCCATCAGCACCGGCAGAGAAGGCAGCGGCGACAGGTTGCCAATCTCATCGAGAGCCAACAGCAATGGTGGGTCGAGACGTGCGCCAGGGGATTGGGCGGCCAGGCGACGGGCGGTCTCGACGAGATCTTCGATGAACGCGGCGACAAGCGCCCACGATGCACCTGCGCCCGCGCCAGTGGCGAGGAGGTAAAGGGTGCCGTTGTTGGTGAGGAACTCAGTTGGGTCGAAGTGCTCGTCGGCTCGTGGGGTGACGGCGTCGAGGACCCGGGGGTCGGCTAGGCACGACAGTGCTAGAGAGACGCCCATCCAGATCGAGTCGCGGGTACGGGCGTCGGCGTGGATCATCGAGTCCAGCGACTCTCCCCACCCTGTCGCTGCCCCGGTGTGGGAGGCGAGGATCGCCACCGCGTCGGCCGCGGAGGATGGTGACAGTGTCCAGGCGAACAGTTCGGCGGGGCTGCGATGATCGAGCGCCGCGGCGTGCAACAGCGCTTGGAGTGCGGTGCGGGTCTTGCCTTCCCAGAACCCGCCGGACTCGACGCCACCGGCCGAGAGCCCAGTGGCCGAAGCGAGTCCGGTGGCGCGGATCATTGCGGTCAGCGGGTCCTCACAGCCACGGACTGGGGACCAG
>DATCYH010000116.1:0-4472 GCA_036570405.1 Nocardioides sp. | reverse complement strand
CAGCCGCTGATCTCCGAGGCGGTGCGTGGCGAAGGAGCGTTCCTGGTCGACTTCGACGGGGTCCGCTTCATGCAGGGTCAGCACGAACTCGCCGACCTGGCACCGCGCGACGTGGTCGCCAAGGCGATCACCCGCCGCATGCACGAGACCGGCAAGCCGCACATGTGGCTCGACGCCCGCCACCTCGGCGCGGAGTTCTGGGCCAAGCGCTTCCCGACCATCCTCTCGGTCTGCCGTTCGCACGGCGTGGACCCGGCCCATGACCTGATCCCGGTGGCGCCGGCCCACCACTTCGCCTCCGGTGGCGTGGCCACCGACCTCTCCGGTCGCTGCGACGTGCCCGGCCTCTATGCCACCGGCGAGGTGGCCTGCTCCGGGGTGCACGGCGCCAACCGGCTCGCCTCCAACTCGCTGCTCGAGGGCCTGGTCTTCTCGCGCCGGATCGCCGAGGTGCTCCCCGAAGAGCTGCGGCCCTGGGCCGACCCGGTCACCGACCAGCGGCCGGCAGCGCTGGCCCGCGCAGGAGTGCGTACCGCGATGCAAACGCTGATGACCGACTTCGTGGGCGTGCTGCGGACCGAGGAGGGCCTGCTCACCGCGCTCACCCAGCTCCCCGAGTTGCTCGTCGCGAACGCCGGGGAGGTCGATGCCCAGGCAGCTGTCGGGGCCGGTGTCGAAGCGTGGGAGACCACCAACCTGGTCACCATCGCCATCGCCCTGGCCCGCGCAGCAGTGGGCCGGCGTGAGACCCGCGGCTCGCACTGGCGCGAGGACTTCCCGGACCGCGACGACCGGGAGATGGCCGGCCACTTCGACGCCGTCCTGGTCGACGGGACCGTAGAGGTCTCCTTCGATGCATCCCCTGCCACCGACCCGTCCGTCCTGGGAGCCGCCCGATGAGCACCGTCGATCGCATTGCCGCACTCTCCTATGACGAGGTGCCCGCGGGCCTGGCCGCCGAGTTCGGTGAGGCCGAGCTCGACGCGAAGGCGCTGCACAAGGCAGTCGCCGCCGCCCTTGCCGAGGACCTCCCCGAGGCCGACGTGACGAGCTGGGCGACGATTCCGGCCGAACAGGTCGAGACCGCAGACTTCGTGGCCCGTGAGCCCGGCACGGTGGCCGGCCTCGGTGTCGCCGAGCTCGTCTTCCGCTATGTGCTCGGGAACGACATCGACGTACGCCGTCCCGTCGCCGACGGCCAGACGGTGCGGCAGGGCGACGTACTCCTCAGCGTCACCGGACCCACCGCGCTCCTGCTCAGCGCTGAGCGCACCGCCCTCAACTTCGCCTGTCACCTCTCCGGGGTCGCCACTGCCACGGCGGCCTGGGTGACTGCGCTGGAGGGCACCGGTGCGCGGGTGCGGGACACCCGCAAGACGATCCCAGGCTGGCGCGACCTCGAGAAGTACGCCGTGCGCTGCGGCGGCGGCGTCAACCACCGCCACTCGCTCTCCGACATGGCGCTGGTCAAGGACAACCACGTGATCGCCGCCGGGGGCGTGGTGCCGGCCTACGAGCTGATCCGAGCCCGGTTCCCGTCGGTGCCGGTGCAGGTCGAGGTCGACTCGCTGGAACAGCTGCGCGAGCTGCTGGAGATCGGCGTCGAGTCGATCCTGCTCGACAACATGGAGCCGGCCACGCTGCGTGAGGCCGTCGCGATCACCGCGGGGCGGGCCACCTTGGAGGCGTCCGGTGGGCTGACCCTCGACGTCGCCGCGGAGTACGGCGCGACCGGGGTGGACTTCCTGGCCGTCGGGGCGCTGACCCACTCGGCGAAGGTCTATGACATCGGGATGGACCTGCGGTCATGACGCTGCTCGCCGCCGACATCGGCAACAGTCACACCGTTCTAGGGCTGGTGAGTGACGGCGAGGTCAGCCAGCACTGGCGGGTCTCCACAGATGAGCGACGTACTGCCGACGAATGGGCGGTGCTGGTGCGCGGACTGTTCTCCCAGGTGATCGCCGAAGAGGGACTGTCGGGGATCGCCGTGTGCTCGACCGTTCCCGCAGTGCTGCATGAATGGCGTGAAATGCTTTCGGGGCATTTCGCCGATCTGCATTCAGTGGTGGTCGAGCCGGGAATTCGTACCGGGGTCCCGGTCCTGATGGACAATCCGCGTGAAGTGGGCGCGGACCGCATCATCAATGCGCTCGCTGCTGCCACCTTGTTCGAGGGCCCGAGCATCGTGGTTGATTTCGGCACGGCGACGACCTTTGATGTGATCAGCGGCCGCGGAGAATATGTCGGTGGTGCGATTGCTCCCGGGCTGGAGATATCCCTGGAAGCGCTCGGGCGCCGCGGTGCGCAGCTGCGCAAGGTGGAATTGCTGCGTCCGCGCGGGGTGATCGCCAAGAACACCGTCGAGGCACTGCAATCGGGAATGCTGTTCGGCTACGCCAGCATGGTTGACGGCCTGGCCGAGCGAATGATTGCAGAACTCAACGAACCGGACCAGAAGGTGAATGTCGTCGCCACGGGTCACCTCACGCAAGCGGTGCTCGATGAATGCCGCTGTTTCACCATGCATTCGGCGTGGTTGACGCTGATCGGGCTCGAATTGGTCTTCCAGAGGAATTCGCCGCCAGGGAAATAGCAGCGGATTCCAGAATTGACGCGTGAACCGATATGTTCGGTGTCGTCAATTCAATGCCCAATTCCAGGAGGTCTGCACGATGGCTCAGAAGGTCAACATCATTCTTGTCGACGACATCGACGAGAGCGAGGCCGAGGAGACCGTGACCTTCGGTCTGGACGGCGTGAACTACGAGATCGACCTGAACGCGACCCACGCGGGCGAGCTGCGCGACGCCCTGGCCACCTACGTCGGTCACGGACGCCGGGTCTCGGGTCGTCGTCGCTCCGGCGGCGCCGCGACCACGGCCAACGGCCCCAGTGCGGCCGAGATCCGCACTTGGGCGCGCGAGAACGGCTTCGAGGTCCCCGACCGCGGCCGGATCCCCGCCGACGTGCGTTCGGCGTACGCCGCCGCCAACTGACGCAGGTCTGCCAGTCAGCAAGTAGCGCAGTCAGTAGGCCAGGCAGTCAGTAAGCCACCCACGCCCCACCTCGCCGACCCGTGGTGAATTCGCATCCTGCGCGCCCGCAGAGCGTGAATTCACGACGGGTCGGCGGAGGTCTGTTCGCTGAGAGCGGATCTGCCCTTGGGCGGGAACACGTAGGGTGGAACCAGACGTTGGTACCAATGTCCGCGTCCCACCTGTCCGGGGCGCTGGTGCCTTTAGTTGAGGAGTGCTGAACATGTTCGAACGGTTCACCGACCGAGCCCGCCGGGTGGTCGTGCTTGCCCAGGAAGAGGCACGCATGCTCTCCCACAACTACATCGGAACCGAGCACATCCTCCTCGGCCTGATCCACGAGGGTGAGGGAGTCGCTGCGAAGGCGCTCGAGTCCTTGGACATCTCGCTCGAGGCAGTGCGTGCACAGGTCGAGGAGATCATCGGCCAGGGCCAGCAGGCCCCGAGTGGCCACATCCCCTTCACGCCGCGCGCCAAGAAGGTGCTCGAACTGTCCCTACGCGAGGCGCTGCAGCTCGGTCACTCCTACATCGGGACCGAGCACATCCTGCTCGGCCTGATCCGCGAGGGCGAGGGTGTCGCAGCCCAGGTGCTGCAGAAGCTCGGCGCCGACCTGAACCGGGTCCGCCAGCAGGTCATTCAGCTGCTCTCGGGCTTCCAGGGCAAGGAGAGCGCAGCGGCCGGTGCACCGTCGGGCAGCGGCGCCGAGGCCCCGTCCTCCTCGCTGGTGCTCGACCAGTTCGGCCGCAACCTCACCCAGCAGGCCCGCGAGGGCAAGCTGGACCCGGTGGTCGGCCGTGAGGTGGAGATCGAGCGGGTCATGCAGATCCTCTCGCGCCGCACGAAGAACAACCCGGTGCTGATCGGTGAGCCCGGCGTCGGAAAGACCACGATCGTCGAGGGCCTGGCCCAGGACATCGTCAAGGGCAACGTCCCCGAGACGCTCAAGGACAAGCACATCTACACGCTTGACCTCGGTGCGCTGGTCGCGGGCTCCCGCTACCGCGGTGACTTCGAGGAGCGCCTGAAGAAGGTGCTCAAGGAGATCCGCACCCGCGGAGACATCGTGCTGTTCATCGATGAGATCCACACCCTCGTCGGTGCTGGTGCGGCAGAGGGTGCCATCGACGCAGCCTCGATCCTGAAGCCGATGCTGGCACGCGGTGAGCTCCAGACCATCGGTGCCACCACGCTCGACGAATACCGCAAGTACCTCGAGAAGGACGCCGCCCTCGAGCGTCGTTTCCAGCCGATCCAGGTCAACGAGCCCTCGATCGCGCACACCATCGAGATGCTCAAGGGCCTGCGCGACCGCTATGAGGCGCACCACCGGGTGACCATCACCGATGAGGCGCTGGTCTCGGCCGCGACGCTGGCAGACCGCTACATCTCCGACAGGTTCCTGCCTGACAAGGCCATCGACCTGATCGACGA
>DATCYH010000115.1:0-2864 GCA_036570405.1 Nocardioides sp. | reverse complement strand
TTCGTCAGAGGGGGCGCCACGGTGCCCGGCGTGATCGAGACCTGCGTGGCCGCGCTGCCAGCAGGCGGGCGCCTCGTCGTACACGGCGTCACGCTGGAGACCGAAGCCCTGCTCGCCGCCGCCCACACGGAGCACGGCGGCGAACTGACCCGCATCCACGTCGAGACGACGGCCCCGATCGGCACCTTCACCGGCTGGACTCCGTCTCGTGCAGTGACCCAGTGGACCCTCACCAAGGAGCACGCATGACCGTCCACTTCGTCGGAGCAGGCCCCGGTGCCGCCGACCTGATCACGCTGCGCGCGGTCGCCCTGCTCGGCACGGCCGACGTGGTGCTCTACCCGGGCACCTACATCGACACCGAGGTGCTCTCGCACTGCCGACCCGATGCGCTCCAGGTCGACACCCAGGACCTCGACCTCGACCACATCGTCTCGGTGATCACGATGGCGCACAACCAGGGCGAGGAGGTTGTCCGGCTCACCTCGGGGGATCCCTCGGTCTATTCCGCCCTGGCCGAGCAGACCAGGCGACTCGATGCCGCCGGCGTGCCGTGGAAGGTCACGCCGGGAGTGCCGGCGTACGCCGCGGCCGCGGCCGCACTGGGCCGCGAACTGACCGTGCCCGAGCTGGCGCAGTCGGTGGTGCTGACGCGTGCGCAGGCCCGCTCGACCGCGATGCCGGCAGGGGAGAAGCTGGCCAACTTCGCCGCCACCGGCGCCACTCTAGTGCTGCACCTGGCGATCACCCGAGCGCGGGAGATCGCTGACGAGCTGGCCGAGCTCTACGGCGCCGACTGCCCGGCGGCTGTCGTGTCGCGGGTCAGCCAGCCGAGCGAGCTCGTCCTGCGCGGCACGCTCGCCGACATTGCCGACCAGGTCGAGGCGGCCGGCCTGCGTCAGGCAGCCCTGATCATGGTCGGCCCCGCCATCGAGCCGACGAAGGTCGCCGAGTCCTACCTCTACGACCCGGCGAGGGACCGCTCGCTCAAGCGGTGATTGCGCTGCCCGGGGGTCACCGGAGCGCTTCTCAAGCTCATCTTCAATCAGTCGGCCGGGGTGTTCCGAAATTATGCCTATGCTGTTCAGCGAGCGGCCAATGCTAAGTCGGGGCGAACGCGAGCAAAGTCGGTCAAGATGACAATTGGTCTGCAATCGTCCACGAGAGGATTCGGTGTGTTCCGCGCCTATCGACTGAGATTCGAGGCTAAGCCTAATTTTCCAAGAAAGAAGAAGAAGAAGAGGTGGTCCTGATGAAGCCAAAAGCGGCCCTAGCTGGGTCGGTTCTTGTCTTCGTAGTCAATGTAATAATGACTGCATTGGTACTGCCTAGTGACGTCCCAGTCTTCTTCATGCCGGGCTCACAACCGGACGTCTATGTTCCCCGAGCCCTATACTTAATCGGGACGCTCGCTGGAGTGCTGGTTGCGGCGATCGCCGTTAGTCGAACGGCGGCGGTCCTACTCAAGTTCTACCTGTATGGCACTAAATCTCAGAGCATTGGCTCGGAGGCCGGTGCCTTCTTATGTCCAATTCCAATCATCCTGGGAGCATCCGCCTCCCTGTTCTGCGATCGTGTCATTGGTCTGGAGGAATTCGCAACTCTTTCATTGACGAGGTTGATCATCACCGTAGCAATAGTCGTAGCTACAGTCAGCGCGGTCATTGTGACTGCTCGTTATTGGGACAAGCGCTCGAAATAACTTCTTCTGCACGGATTGCGGGCGCTGCGGCGGCGGGCGGGCTTGGGATACGGCTTCCCCACGATTTCGGAGCCTTTCCGGCCGCAGTTGATCAGCTGAGTCAGTCGACGAAGCGGGGCGTCCACACCCTCCCCGACGACGTACGCCGCGTGCTCGAGGCCCCGATCAGCAGCAGGCACTTCATGTCGATGGAGCCCGCGTCGAGCTCCCCGAGGGTGGTGACGGTCAGCGACTCCTCGGCCCGGCCGATGTCTCGGCCCACGACGACAACGGTCTCCGGAGAGCGGTGCTCGAGCAGGATCTTCTGCGCGTCGGCGACCTGGTCGACACGAGACCGCGAAGCCGGGTTGTAGATCCCGAGCACCAGGTCCGCCTCGGCCACGCCACGCAACCGCTTCGCGATCACGGGCCAGGGCTTGAGCCGATCGCTCAGGCTCATCACCGCGAAGTCCGCGCCGATCGGGGCGCCGGCCCGCGCGGCGACGGCCTGGATCGCACTCACCCCGGGCAGCACCCGCACGGGGACAGCGGCGTACGCCGGGTCCTCGGCCGCCTCGAAGACCGCCGAGGCCATCCCGAAGACCCCCGCGTCGCCACCGGACACGACCGCCACCCGCTCGCCGCGCAGGGCCAGATCGAGGGCGAGTCGCGCCCGGTCGACCTCGACGGTGTTGCCCGAGGCGTGACGGATCAGCCCCTCACGCTGCGGCACCCGGTTGACATAGGGCGCGTAGCCGACCACGTGCTGGGCCGTGTCCAGTGCGGCGGTCGCCTCGGGGGTGAGCCAGTGGTCCGGGCCGGGACCGAGCCCGACCACGAGCAGCTCGGCGGGTGTCCCGGGAGGCGTGGCCTCGACCGTCCGGTCCGCACGCCGTCCACCGGGCTCCTCGGCGAGCGAGTCACCCGGCACCACGATCAGCGAGAAGTAGGGCACCGAGGACGGATCGACCTCGGTCACCTTCATCCAGCGCTCGGCCGGCATGGAGGCACGCTCGATGTACCACGCGTGCTCGAGACGACCGGCCTGGCGCAACGCATCCACGACCCCCGGGAACCGTCGCCCCAGCTTCATGATGATCGCGCCGTCGGTGTCGGCCAGGCGACGGGCCAGCTCGGGCACCGCGAGAGTCCCCGGCAGCAAGGTGAGCACGTCGGTCTGCCG
>DATCYH010000114.1:0-4790 GCA_036570405.1 Nocardioides sp. | reverse complement strand
CAAGTACGGGTGCCGCCACTCGCTGATCGACGGCATCAACCGTGGCACCGACGTGATGATCGGCGGCAAGGTCGCCGTCGTGTGCGGCTACGGCGACGTCGGCAAGGGCTCGGCCGAGTCCCTGCGCGGCCAGGGTGCTCGAGTCATCATCACCGAGATCGACCCGATCTGCGCGCTCCAGGCAGCCATGGACGGCTTCGAGGTCCGCCGCCTGGACTCGGTCGTCGAGACGGCCGACATCTTCATCACCACGACCGGCAACTTCAACATCATCACGGTCGAGCACTTCAAGAAGATGAAGAACCAGGCGATCGTCGGCAACATCGGTCACTTCGACAATGAGATCGACATGGCCGGCCTCTCGAAGATCGACGGCATCGTCAAGGACGAGATCAAGCCCCAGGTCCACCAGTGGCTCTTCCCGGCCGCCGACGGCCGCGAGGCCAAGAAGATCATCGTCCTCAGCGAGGGTCGCCTGCTGAACCTCGGCAACGCGACCGGCCACCCGTCGTTCGTGATGTCGAACTCGTTCACCAACCAGGTGCTGGCCCAGATCGAGCTCTACACGAAGACCAGCGAATACCCGGTCGGCGTCTACGTGCTGCCCAAGCACCTGGACGAGGAAGTTGCCCGCCTCCACCTGGACGCCCTCGGCGTCGAGCTCACCGAGCTCAGCCAGGAGCAGGCCGACTATCTCGGCGTCCCGGTGGAAGGCCCCTACAAGGCCGACCACTACCGCTACTGAGCGGACCGGGATGAACGCATCAGGCGATTTCGGCAAGGGGCGCGTACTCGTCGTCGACGACGACGCGTCGCTTGCCGAGATGCTCAGCATCGTGCTGAGGCAGGAGGGCTTCGACGCCCGCATCTGCACCCGGGGCGACACGGCGCTCAGCGAGTTCCGTGACTACCGCCCCGACGTGGTGCTGCTCGACCTGATGCTCCCCGGCAAGGACGGCATCGACGTCTGCAAGCAGATCCGGGCCGAGTCCGGCGTCCCCATCGTGATGCTCACCGCCAAGGGTGACACCGTCGATGTGGTCGTCGGGCTCGAGTCCGGCGCGGACGACTATGTCGTCAAGCCGTTCAAGCCCAAGGAGCTGATCGCCCGGATCCGGGCCAGGGTCCGTCGGGCCGAGGCTCCCGGCGCGGAAGGGCTCACCATCGGTGACCTGACCATCGACGTCACCGGGCACGCCGTGTTCCGGGCCGACAAGCCGATCAACCTGACCCCCCTCGAGTTCGACCTCCTGGTCTGCCTGGCCCGCAAGCCGTGGCAGGTCTTCACCCGCGAGGTCCTCCTGGAACAGGTGTGGGGCTATCGGCACGCGGCCGACACCCGGCTGGTCAACGTGCACGTCCAGCGACTCCGGTCCAAGGTCGAGCACGACCCGGAGAACCCGGAGATCGTCGTCACCGTCCGCGGTGTGGGGTACAAAGCCGGAACCAGCTAGCCGGCCATGCGCTTCGGTCGGATCGCGGACGCGATCACCAGGGGACTGACGTTCTGGCGGCGATCGATCCAGGCCAGGGTCGTGATGAGCACGATGCTGCTCTCCGCCCTGGTGGTCACCGTCGTCGGCTGGTTCCTGCTCCAGCAGACCCGCGACGGGCTCGTCGACGCACGCGTCGACCGGGTGCTGGCCGAGGCCGCCAACGAGACCGAGGACGCGCGCGCCCGCCTCGCCGCGGTGCCCGGGGCCAACGATGAGGCCAGCCTGCAGCTGCGCCAGCTGATCGAGCCGATCATCGCCCGCGGCGCCTCACGCGGCTTCGAGGTGGTGGTCAACGGGCCGCTCGGCGACGAGCCGACCGTCCTGGCGGCGAGCGGTCCACGTTATTCGCCGGGTCTCGACCTGGACAGCGTCCCGGACGAGCTGATCGACCAGCTCGACGAGGGGGAGAGCAGCGCCTGGACCTTCACCGAGGTCAGCTATCTCGCCGAGTCCGGCCGTGAGTCGATCGCCGGAGTGGTGGTCGGTGCCCGGATCCAGCTCCCGGCTGACGGCCGCTACTACACGATCTACTACCTCTACCCGATGCAGCAGGAACAGGAGACGCTCGCCCTCGTCTCGCGCGCCCTGCTCACTGCTGGCGCGTTCCTGCTCGTACTGGTCGGTGCGATGACCTGGCTGGTCGCCCGCCAGGTGGTCAACCCGGTGCGGATGGCACGGCGTACGGCCGAGCGGCTCGCCTCGGGTCACCTCGAGGAGCGGATGCGCGTCCACGGTGACGACGACATCGCGCGCCTGGCCACCTCGTTCAACCAGATGGCCTCCAGCCTCCAGCGCCAGATCCGCCAGCTCGAGGAGCTCAGTCGGGTGCAGCGCAGATTCACCTCCGACGTCTCGCACGAGCTCCGTACGCCGCTGACCACCGTGCGGATGGCCGGTGACGTGCTGCACGACGCCAGGGCCGAGTTCGACCCGGTCACCGCACGTGCGGCCGAGCTCCTGCAGACCGAGCTGGACCGCTTCGAGGGCCTGCTCAGCGACCTGCTGGAGATCAGTCGCTTCGATGCGGGAGCAGCGGTCCTCGACCTCGACGACGTCAACCTGGTCGATGTTGCCCACCGGGTGGTGGACATGACCCGGGCGCTGGCCAAGCAGCGCGACACAACCGTGGTCGTCGAGCCACTCACCGAGCCCGTCCTGGCCGAGGCCGACGGGCGTCGGCTCGAGCGGATCGTGCGCAACCTGGTCAGCAACGCGATCGACCATGCCGAGGGCCGTGGCATCGTGATCTATGTGAACGGCGACGACCACTCCGCCGCCATTGCGGTCCGCGACCACGGTATCGGTCTCGAACCGGGTGAGGCGTCCTTGGTCTTCAACCGGTTCTGGCGCTCGGACCCCGCGCGCGCCCGCACCAGCGGCGGCACCGGCCTCGGACTCTCCATCTCGCTCGAGGACACCCACCTGCACGGCGGCTGGCTCCAGGCCTGGGGCGAGTCGGGCGCCGGCTCGCAGTTCCGGCTGACCCTTCCTCGCCGCGCCGGCGGAGTGTTGCGTCAGAGCCCACTTCCGCTCGTCCCGACGGATGCCGTCCCGCCCCGAGTCGTGGTGGAGGGCGCATGATCCGGCGAATCGGGCTGCTGGTCACGGGGCTGCTCTGCGTCCTGCTCAGCGCCGCCTGCGTCTCACTGCCCGAGGACGGCTCGATCCGTGCTGGCAGCGCGACCGCGACCGGCTCGACGGACGCGGGCTTCCCCTATGACCCGCGACCGCCCCAGTCGGGCGAGACCCCGATCGAGATAGTCAGGCACTTCCTCGACGCGATGCTGGCCACCCCGACCTCGACGGTCGTCGCGAAGCAGTTCCTCTCGACCACGGCCCGGGCCGAGTGGCGTCCCGAGCGTCAGATGATCACCTACGAGGACTTCGAGACCCCGGAGGGTGACGACGAGGTGACCCTGGCACTCACGAACGCCCACCACCTCGACGCCGGGGGCCGGTGGCGCGGCGCCCTGTCGGAACAGGCCAGCACCGTCCGGTTCACGATGACCACGGAGGGTGGGGAGTGGCGCATCGGCGACCTCCCGGACGCGACGATCGTCTCGGACGAGTTCTTCGCCTCGCGCTACCAACAGGTCTCCCTCTACTTCTTCGACCCGACCGGAGAGATCCTGGTCCCGGAGCCGGCCTTCGTCCCGCGCGGCGGCCAGCTCGCCAGCGCCCTGGTCCGCGGACTGCTGCAGGGGACCGATCCGCGCCTTCGAGACGTCGCGGAGTCCTTCATCCCTGAGGGGATGTCGCTGGACCTGTCGGTGCCGGTGTCGGCCGACGGGGTCGCGACGGTCTCGCTGCGCGGTGACGACGGTGTCCTCGACGCGGACGCGGTGGAGCAGATGGCGGTCCAGTTCGCCTGGACGCTGCGCCAGGATCCGGCGGTACGTCGCCTCCGCATCCTGATCAACGACACCCCGGTCGCCCTTGAGGACGCGCCCACGGTCTTCGACGTCGACATCGGCGCCGATCACGACCCGGCAGAGGCCTATGCGTGGCCGGATCCCTTCGCCCTGCGCAACGGTCGACTGGTCTCCGTCGCCGGGGAGGTCGAGGGTCGCACCGACGGTCCGTTCGGGACCAGCACGCTCGGCCTGCGCTCGGTCGCCGTCGACCTCGAGGGCGCGCGTGGGGTCGCGGTGAGCACGGACGGTAGATCCCTGCTGGAGGCGCCCGTGGAGCGGACCCAGGGGCAGGGCGCACGGACCCTGCTCTCCGGGGCGACGGACCTGCTCCGTCCGGCCTGGGACCACGCCGACCGGATCTGGTTGGTCGATCGGGCCGCGGGCGGTGCGCGGGTCTCCGTGGTCATCGACGGGACGAACACGCGGGTGCGGGTGCCCGGCATCTCCGGTGCCGACGTCTCCTCCTACATCGTCTCGCGGGACGGGAGCCGGCTGGCCGCAGTGGTCTCCACCCCCGACGGGGACGTGGTGATGCTCAGCCGCCTGGCCGGTGCCGGCGAACGGCCCCGGGCGACCGAGGCGGTCCGCATCTCGCCGGACACGCCCGAGCCGGTGCGCATCAACGACATCGCCTGGCAGTCCCCGACCAGGATCCTGGCCGTGGGGCCGGTGGCCCGGGGGATCTCGCAGGTGAGCTCGTTCCCGGTCGACGGCTCACCGGCGACCTCCGGGGTACGTCGTGCCGAAGGCGTGGTCCGCCAGGACATCGTGGAGCTGGTCGCCTCCCCGGTGGCCGAGACCGATGTCTGGGGCGTGAGCGCCAACGGCAGGGTCCACGACCTCAGCGGCGAGCGTGGCGCCGCGCTGCCCGAGCCCGGCC
>DATCYH010000113.1:0-3626 GCA_036570405.1 Nocardioides sp. | reverse complement strand
AGCCTGTGGTCGGACGGCTGCAGGCCGTGGCCTCCTGACGGTCCCCGCCGAGATCATGGGTGGCGGCAGCGTGGCGGCTGCACGGTGTGTTGGTCCTGGTCACGCCCCTTGCTGTGAGCAGCGCCGATCGTGCGCAATCGGTTTTGGGGAGATTCCCGAGATTTCTTTTCAGGCCCGCTCAGCGGGCTGCCGGCGCGTCCGGGCGGCCCTAACGCTGCGTTGGCAGCCAAGATCAAGACGTGAACAAGAGACAGCGGCGGCTGGTCAACCTGCGCTGGTACTGCGACCTGGCCATCGAGGGCGCCAGGATCCAGCGGGCCCGGGTGCTCGCCGGCGGGTCCCGCCACGACATCGACTTCTACCTGCTGTCGGTATGGCGCCTCTCGGAGCTCGCCCGCCAGGCCGCCACGAGCAAGGTCGAAGGCGCCGCCGAGGTCCGAGCCGCCATGGTCGAGCGCTGGCCCCGGCTTGTCGAGGTCCGTGACTGGTGGGTGCACGCCCGCAGCGTCGAACGGACCACCTGGTTCTCCGACTGCGTGTACCAGCAAGGCCCTAGCGGCTCACCCCGCTCCGTCATCCACGTCCGCCACGACCACGATGAGGTCGAGGCCTTCTACGAGCGGCTGTGTGACGTGCTCGGACCGCTCCCCACCGAGGACGACATGGGCTGACGCTCGGCAGTCGGCGGCTCAGGAATGGCAGGCTGGGGCGGTTGGCACGGCGCGGGTGACGCCGGCGTCGCCGACCTATCTGGGGGACTCATGGCCGAGGACAACTGGCAGCTGGCACGCATCATCCCGACCAGCGGCATCAACGGCACCGACGAGGCCGAACGGCGGGCCACCTCCGCGCTGCTGGCGGTGATGGGCTCGGTTCGCGAGTTCGGGCTCGCCATGGTCAAGCCGATGGGCGCCCCGGTCGGCCAGCTGGACTGCTACATCGAGGTGCCCTTCAAGGCCGGCGAGCGGACCATCTACCCCGACGGTGTCCTCCAGACAACCCGGGCTGGGAAGACCTGGACCGCGCTCGTCGAGGTGAAGACCGGCAGCTCCGAGCTCGAGCGCCCCCAGGTCGAGGCGTACCTGGATGTGGCCCGCGAGAACGGCCACGAGGTCGTCCTCACCATCTCGAACCACATGGCCCCAGCACCCGGCGTTCACCCGCTGGATGTCGACAAGCGCAAGCTCAAGAAGGTCGCCCTCCGCCACCTCTCCTGGGCAGAGGTCCTCACCATCGCCGTGCAGCAGCGGGTCCACCGGGGTGTGTCGGACCCCGACCAGGCGTGGATCCTCGGTGAGCTCATCCGCTACCTGGAGCACCCCCGCTCGGGCGCGCTCGACTTCTCCGACATGGGCGGCGCCTGGGTGCCTGTCCGCGAAGCTGTGGTCGCCGGCACGCTCCGGGCGAACGACAAGGGCCTGGCCGAGGTCATCTCCCGCTGGGAGCAGCTCTTGCGGTTCGCCGCCCTGCGGCTTGGCCGCGAGCTCGGCGCTGACGTGCAGGTGCAGGTGTCGCGCAAGGAGGCTGCCGAGCCTGCGGTGCGCTTCGCTGCACAGGCCCAGTCGCTCGTCGGCACCGGCTGCCTGACCGGCACGCTCAAGATTCCGGATGCCGTGGCCCCGGTTGATGTGGTCGTCGACCTGCGGGCCGGGAAGGTCACCGTGTCCGCCGACATCGACGCGCCCCGCGACGGCCGGGCCGCCACCCGCGTCAACTGGTTGGTCCGCCAGCTCAAGGACGCCCCCGAGGGTCTGCGCATCGACGCGTTCATGGCCGGCACCCGCAGCTCGACGAGCGACCTGCTCCGCGTCATCCGGGAGGACCCGAACGTCCTCATCGTCGACCCGAAGAAGGACTTCCGCACCTTCCGCGTGGCGGCGGCCTCCCCGATGGGTACCAAGCGCGGGACTGGTCGTGGCGGGTTCATCGACAGCGTCCTGGCAGCCATCGACGGCTTCTACGGCGCCGTCGTCCAGCAGCTCCGTCCGTGGTCGGCCAAGGCCCCGCAGCTCCCGAAGGGCGGCAAGACCGCCGCGGAGGAGGCCGGCATCGACATCGAGCCCCCGCCCGGCGACATTGACGAGCCCGGTGGGCCCGAGGTCACGGGCGACGTGCCTCGCGAGTCCGAAGCGCCCGAGGTCATCGACGAGGGCGTGGCTACCGGCGCCGCTCAGGCGGAGGACGACAGCACCGACCTCGAGGCGAGCGAACCGGTACCCGACGAGCTGGTGTCGTGGGACGACGCCCAGGACCGCCTCGACCATGAGCGGGAGCTCGAGGAGCCAGCGCCCCCGGGCGCCGGTGAGCGGCCTGCTGGCTGAGCTGATGGGCGACTACCTGAGTCCGTAGTAGGCGCCGACCTCTGCCGGGACGTTGGTGAGCGCCTCGAAGTCCGCCGCGAACAGGTCCGAGAAGATCGTGCGCGTAAGGGAGGGGCCGCTGTAGCCCCGGTCCCGCTTCGCGTGCCCGAGGTCGTCCCGGAGTGCTTTCAAGCTCATGGCGAAGGCGAACAGGTCAGGCCGCCCAGTGCGGATGTCTGGGAGTCCGGTAGCGGCCGCCGCTACCTCAGTGAGGCGCCGTTCCAGCCCTATCGAGCGCTCGATGCGCTCGCGGTCCCATTCCTCTCCCTTCTCGCTCGTGTACTTGAAGTCAACGGGCAGCATCTCGTTGAGGAGGTTGTCGAGGGCCGTGTGCAGCAGGACAACTGCGGCCATCGCGTGCTCGAAGAAGTCGAACACAAGAGCCTCGTTGGTGAACTGCAGGCCGTGACCATCCACCTTCCACCGGGTCCGGCCGGTCTGCTTCATGGCGGCTGCCTTGAGTTGGGCGGCCTTCCGGGCGTGATGGCTAGCGGGGCCGAGAAGTAAGGCAGACGGACGCGCCACCGAGATGGAGACGGGGCCGAGTCCCGGTACCTCGACGATGTCCACGACGCTCACCTCAGCCCCCACCTCATGGGCTGGTTGGCCTTGCGGTCCTTCGGACATCCGCTCCGCGAGGGTGGTGGTCCAGCGCCGGCGTTCCCTGTGAGTTCGTGCCATCGACAGGAACGGTACGGGGACACGCCCGCCGGGTGCGCCGGGGTTGTGTGTCACAGGGCCTGCGTAGACAGGGCCGATGCCGACCACCCCTCCGCCCGAGACCGTGGCGGGCGCGGCCCCGGACCGGTTCCGGTGGGCGGCCCAGGTCGCCGTGGCGGCGGTCTCCCAGGCCGGGCCGACCGACTACGCCCGGGGCTCAGGCGCCTGGAGTCGACCATCGGGTACGTGGTCTGGCATGCCCGAGAGGCGACGGTGCCCTTCGACGTAGGGACGGTGCTGCATCCCGAGGACCTGGTGCGCTACTCCGAGTGGAGATGGGACGAGGAGGCACTCGGACTCGCAGCCCTCGTACTCGACGCCGCCCAGGCCCGCCGGGCCTGGGATTGGATTGACAGTGCTTGGCCAGGAGAGGGCTCCACGCCTTGCGGTCAAGCTGGAGACGTACGGGGCCACTCGCCGAAGAGAAGCATGCACACCGCGTCGGCGTGGGCGGTGATCACCTCATCAGAATGTGGGTCGAGTCCGGTGAGGCGTTCGCACTCAGGTCCGAGGACGAACATCGTCGGCCCGGCCCCAGTGAGGATG
>DATCYH010000112.1:0-3386 GCA_036570405.1 Nocardioides sp. | reverse complement strand
CTGACGGTGTCGCCGGTGACGATTGCCCGGAAGGAGTCCTCCGGCAACCACGCCAGGACAGGATCGACGAACCGTCGATAACTCATCGTGACGAGTGCACACGGTACGTCGGCCTGGTGCAGCGCCTCGAGCAACTCCCTGGCCCCCGGTCGCCACGGCACCGACTGCTCCACCCGCGCCACGACACCGTCGAGGAGCTGCTCGACGATCTCGGCTGGTTCGAGGTCGATCCCCATGTGCTCACGGATGTATCGACCGGACTCGATCAGCGAGTTGCCGACCAGGTTGAGCGCATGCTCCTTGCTCCACCTTCCGCCGTGGCGGGTGGCCAGCTCGAACTCGGTGTCGATCCAGTAGGGCTCGGTGTCGACCAGCGTGCCTTCCATGTCCCACAGGACGGCCGCGGGCCACGTGTTGTGGGCATTGGGGGGCTGACTTGCGGGCCTACCCGAAAATGCGGTGTTCAGCGTGTCCTCCAAGTCGCGTCGTGCGACATCCCACCCTAAATGGAAGGTGTCCCGCATGGGCCATCGCGAACGGGCCATCGGCTGGGTCGAGAGTCAGTAGGTGGCGTACGACGAAGCATCTCGATTGCTCAGCCTCAGTGAGCTTGTTCGTGACTGGGTAGGTGCAAACGTTTCAGGCGGCTCGGGTCGGTGAGTGAGACGATTCCGATGATCCGGCCGTCCTGCACAGTGCAGGACATCACCGTGATTGGTCTGCCGTTGACCCAAGCGAGGACGCCGGGCTCGCCGTTGACCGCAACGCGCCGCGCGACAACCTTCGTCCGGTCTCCGCGCAGGACCGCGTCGATCACTCCATCTGGCCCAGACTGCACCCGCACGCCGTGCGCCGTGTGCAGGCTCCAAGTCAGGTCAGGGTGCAGCACCTCCAACAGGGCCTCGAAGTCACCGCCCCGCGCGGCAACAAGGAATGCGTCGACAACGGCGCGCTGCTCCTGAAGTCCTCCCGTCGGGCGCGGCGCGCCACGAAGTTTCTCTCGTGCCCGGCTGGCGAGCATCTTGGTGGCGCCGGTGGACTTGCCGAGGATCTCGGCGATCTCGGCGAACGGCACGGCGAACATGTCGTGCAGCACGAAGGCCAGTCGCTCGTCCGGACGCAGCGAACCGAGCACGACCAGCAGAGCCAGACCGACCGAGTCCACCAGCTCAGCGTTTCCTTCCGGTGTCGCCTCGTCCTCGGTCACGACGAAGTCCGAGAACGTGTCGCCATAGGGCTCCTCCGGCTTGGCGCTCCGCGAGCGCAGCACGTCGATGCAGATACGCCCCACAACGGTCGTCAACCATGCCGCGAGATTGTCGATCGCGACGTCCTGCCGCGACAGACGCAGCCACGCCTCCTGCACGGCATCCTCGGCTTCGGCATGTGATCCGAGCACCCGAGATGCGAGTGCGGTCAACCGCCCCCGATGCGTCTCGAAGACCTCGTCCAGGAGAGGCTCATTGGACATCAGAGTTACCTTTCGCCGCCGAGATCCGTCATGAGTACGACGAGCCCACGAGGGCTGAGGTAACCACCGAGGAGCAATCCGTGCACATCGCACTCTGGGTCACGACCGGATTCATCGCAGCCGCATTCAGCGCCGGAGCGGTGACCCAAATCGTCAAGACCAAGGAACAATACCGGGCGATCGGCCCGAGCCAGCACTGGACCGACGACTTCTCGGCGGGCCAGATCCAGTTGATCGCGGTGACCAAACTCATCGGGTGCGCGGGACTGATCCTGCCCGGTGCGCTCGACATCGCTGCTGGTTTGGTCCCGATCGCGGCGTCGTGCCTGGCGCTGGTGATGGCCGGTGCCGCCACGACCCGCTTCCGTCGCATGGAGTGGAAGTATCTGCCCGGTGACCTGTTCTATCTGAGCTTGTGCGTCTTCATCGCCTGGGGACGTTTCGACCTCCACCCGCTCTGAATCGATGCGCTCACTGCCTTCTCACCAGCGACGTCGGGGTGGCGGGGACTACCGTGAACAGGTGCTCTTCTGCCGCCTTCCCGCGCGAATCATGCTCGGCACCGTCGCTGGTGTCGCTGCCTTGACCCTCGGTGGCTGTGGGCAGGACTCGCCACCAGACTCACCACCGGGGCCGCTCGACGGCGCCACGATCAGCCTCATGCAATACACCCATGACCAGGTCAACCGGGTGCTCGTGGTCAAGATCGAAGCGGGCGGCCGAACTGTTCACGTGAACCGTGTCGAGGTCGTCTCGGGTGCGTTCAGTGGCACCGGTCCCGAGGAGTACGACGCCACGGTGAGGGCTCATGCAACGCTGGACCTGCGCGTCCCTCTGGGCGAGCCCGACTGCGATCATCGGCTCTCCCCCGACGATGTCTCCGTCGAGTTCGGGACGACAGATCAAGATGTGGTCGTCGACGAGCCGCTCGGCAGCGACACGCTTGCAGCGATCCACCGACACGAGTGTGCTGCCGCGACTGCAGTTGCGGACGTTCCCATCGGGTGGGGGTCGCGTTGGCGCACCAGCGGGGCGGGCTCGGACCTCGTCGTGCACGCGCCGTTGCGGATCGGTCCCGTCGCGGCAGGCACGACCGTGCGCCTGTCGGGGATCGACGGTTCGGTGATCTTCGTTCCTGAGACGGATGCACTCCCGCTGGGCCTCGAGTCCGGTGAGACTCGGATGCTCGACGTTCGGTTCCGTCCCAACCGCTGCGATGTCCACGTGTGGGAGACCTCTCGGGGATTCCAGTTCTCCGTGCGGCTCCGCGTCGACGGCGCAGGCGACGACGTACTCGTGCCGGTGGTGCCAGGGCGCGCCGAGCAGCAACTGCTCAGCCGATCCTGGCAGGAGCAGTGCGGGGTCCCCCGTTGAGCGGGACCTCAGTCCTCGGGCTCGTAGGCCAGGTTTGAAGAGAGCCAACGCTCGGCCTCGGCCTGGGTCCACCCCTTGCGCTTGGCATAGTCGACGACCTGGTCGCGGGAGAGCCGACCGACCACGAAGTACTGCGACTGCGGGTGGGAGAAGTACCACCCGGAGACCGCAGCCCCCGGCCACATCGCCATCCCCTCTGTGAGCTCGATGCCGGTGTTGGTAGTGACATCGAGCAGCTCCCAGAGCGTCCGCTTCTCGGTGTGCTCGGGGCAGGCCGGATAGCCGGGTGCCGGACGGATGCCGCGATACTTCTCCGCGATCAGGTCCTCGTTCGTCAGGCCCTCTCCCCCGTCCTCGCCCGTGTAGCCCCAGAACTCGGTCCGAACCCGCTGGTGCAGTCGTTCCGCGAATGCCTCGGCGAGACGGTCGGCCAGGGCCTCGAGCATGATCGCCGAATAGTCGTCGAGCTCGTCCTTGAACTTCATGATCCGCTCCACCGACCCGTGCCCGGCGGTCACGGCGAACGCACCGACGTGGTCGG
>DATCYH010000111.1:0-6408 GCA_036570405.1 Nocardioides sp. | reverse complement strand
GCGATGCCCTGCGCGACGCCTCCTTTGGCGAGAAGTGGGTCGGTCGTTCACAGCCGCAGCGCTTCGAGCACGTCTTCGCCTCGATCCAGAGCCTCAGCCGCGCCGATCCCGACGACCTCCCGCCCGATCACTTCGACGTGGTGATCGTCGACGAGTTCCACCACGCCGCCGCCACCTCGTACACGAAGGTGCTCGACCACCTCGAGCCCGTCGAGCTGCTCGGCCTCACCGCCACCCCCGAGCGCAGCGACGGCCTGCCCATCCTCCACTGGTTCGACGACCGCATCGCCGCCGAGCTGCGCCTCTGGGACGCCATCGACCAGCAGCAGCTGGCGCCGTTCATGTACTACGGCATCCACGACGGCCTCGACCTGACCGACATCCCCTGGAAGCGGGGCCGGGGCTACGACGTCGAGGCCCTCAGCGCCGCCTACACCAGCTCCGACGCCTGGGCTCGCCTCGTCGTGCAGCAGGTGGCCCAGCACGCCGAGCCGGCCACGATGCGCTGCCTCGGGTTCTGCGTGAGCATCGACCACGCCCGCTTCATGGCCCGCCGCTTCACCAAGCACGGCATCCCCTCCGTGGCCGTGTGGGGCGACAGCCCCCGCGACGAGCGCCACGCCGCCCTACGAGACCTGGCCGCCGGCGAGGTGCGGGCGGTGTTCTCCGTCGACCTGTTCCACGAGGGCGTCGACGTACCCACCGTCGACACCGTCCTCATGCTGCGCCCCACCGAGAGCCCCACGCTGTTCCTCCAGCAGCTCGGTCGAGGCCTGCGTCGCGCACCGGGCAAGGGATACTGCACGGTCCTCGACTTCGTGGGCACCCATCGCCGCGAGTTCCGCTTCGACCGCCGCTACCGGGCCCTGCTCGGCGGCACCCGCCGGGAGCTCGAGCGCACGGTGCAGCAGCAGTTCCCGTTCCTGCCCGCCGGCTGCCACGTGCAGCTCGACCAGAAGGCCACCGAGATCGTGCTGCGCAGCCTGCGGGAGGCCATCCCGTCACGCTGGCCGAGCAAGGTGGAGGAGCTGCGCTCCCTGCGCCGGGTGCGTCCCGACATCGACCTGGCCGGCTTCCTCGACGAGTCCGGCCTCGAGCTCGACGACGTCTACGACGGCGCCAAGTCCTGGTCCGACCTCCAAGCCGCCAAGTAGCCTCCGCACGTCATGAGCAGCATCTGCGCGGCGGACTGTAGATGCACCAAGTACTTGGACGCACTCGGCATAGACACCAGCCACGTTGCGGTGGTAGCACGCGCCAGCGCGCGATCTGGGGAATCGCTGCGTGAAGCAATCGAAAGCCACGGCTGCGGGGGGTCAAGAACGGTCTTCACAAGCACGGAGGTACTCACCGTGGAAATGAACGAGGAGCATGCGGAGTGTCCGCTTCATGCATTCGCACCAGGTGTGAACCTGACCGAGGCGCTCGAACGAATCGAAGGTCGGGATCACAGCGAGACTGGTCTCGCCCAACTAGTTGCCTACAAGCCCCTGACCCCCGACTCAGGCTTTGAGATCGAACTTCGGCACCGTGACGGAACCCTCGTGGCGGTTGCGGCGGCGTTCGACGGCGCGACGGTGGTAGCCGACGATGAACACCTCTTGCGCTGGCTCGAGCTCTCCTTCGACGACGGGAGGACCTCTGTTCATGGCATTCCTTCTCTCACGCTCCTGGGCTCGCTGAACGCCTGCGGGGCGATCTCAGACGATCTGCTCGAGTGCTCACTCGAGGCCGAGGAGGAGCACCACGGGAGTCGGGACGTGGCGCCCTGGATCCTGGAGCGGAAGCTAGAGCGAGCCCGTACGGAATTGAACCGCTTCGTTCGCAGACGGGCCGAGGCTGAGGTCGCCTGATGGCCGAGTCCCGTATGCGGAGACGAATCGATTTCGCTCAGAGGGTGGCTCGCGTACTCCGCGGAATCGAAGGCGCCGACCTTCTGGGGCCCGACCCGGACGTCTCAGGTGTGACGCTGCAAGTTCCCCACGCAGACTTCCTCATCGTGGTTCTCGATCTTCGTCTTCGCGTGTATCTCGATGCCGAAGGAATGTCCGCAGAAGACCAGCTCCGCGTTGCGAGCAAGTTGCTGAGACACTGGCCCGACTCGGCTGCCGCAATGGTTGTAGCCGACGACACCGACCTCACATCGGTTGTCTACGAACCGTTTGACGTTCTCACCCAGGCGTCGGGTCGACAGCCCTCAGCGACTGAGGGCCCAGGACCGTTAGAGGACGTAGTCCGTTCGTACCTACACGTCCTGGCACTCGATTGGGAACCGCCGCCATCTCTCGCAGCGATGCCTAGCCTGGACCTGCGCTCGGTGGCGATGGAGGCAGCTCAGCACGCGCTCGAAGAGATCGAGGGCAGTCAGGTTAGGGTGCCCGAGAAGCGGGAAGCGCTGGCCGCCGCTTCCCTCGTGAACGAGTCGGCATTGGCTGCGTTGGTCTCCGAAGTCGTAGCGGGTACCGCCGAGACTATAACTGCTTCTGAGATAATCGGCCGATTGGGTCCATCGCGATGATCACGAACGTGGCGATCCGGGGCTGGAAAGCCTACGAGGATTTACGTCTGACGCTGGAGCCGGGCACGACCTTTATTGTCGCACACAATGGAATCGGCAAGACCTCTCTTATGCAGGCAGTGGAATGGGGGCTCACTGGCCGCCTCGGCAATGGCTCTCCCGATGCCTCCTTCGTGCGTAATGGCAGTGCGCAGGCCTCGGTCGAAGTGGTCATCGACTCGGGGTCGGGTCATTCGATTCACGTGACTCGCACGTTACGTGAAACCTACAAGTCCCGGGTCGCCACGGAGCTCTCGATCGACGGGCTCTCGGAACCCACGGACGCAGCGCTATCTCTCTGGTTGCAGAGTTCATTTGGATTCGACCAGTCCACTCTGAGTCGATTGTGTTTTCTCGCGGAAGGTGGCGTGCTCGCAAGCACGCAGGACTCGGAGACTTCGTTCAACGTCGTTGAGTTCATTGCGGAGCTGTTCGGGGCGCAAGCGCTGGAGGAGCAAGCGATCGCCCTAGAACGCCACGCCGCCCGCGAAAGCCGCCGAGGTGATTCGGTGAGGCGGCAGGCTCAGCGCGGAGCCGAGGAGGACATCCGAGCCTCGCTGGCTCGTATCACAGAGATCGAAGCAGCACTTAAGGATCTGGAGCCGGCGCTTGCACATGCACAGAGCCAGATCGAGCAGCGACGCGTGTACGACCGGGCCGTCGGTGAAAGACGACGGATACTCGCAGAGCGCTCATCGCTAGAACGAGAAATCCTCACGATTCTGGGAGACCTTGGCTTCGAGACGGCGAGTGCGGCTGATGCTCGTTCCGTTCTCTTGCTCCGGGATGATGCTGAGGTGGGCCTCAGCGAAGAAGTTCGTAAGACCGACGAAGAGCGCCTATCGATCGAGGTCCAGCGTGCCGCTTTGGTCCGTTCGATAGAGTTGATCGACGAGCACGTTGATGTTTGTCCGACGTGTCGTCGCCCCTTCGCTCCATCGGAGCGAGACGAAATACGCGCCGGATTGACGGCCATCGAGAGTGGCTTGTCATCCAGATCCGCGCGAGCAACAGCTCGACAACAACTGGCAGAGCGAATTCTAGACGAGCACCGCGCGGTGTCCTCTCGCCTGAGGGCGATCTTTGAGCGGCTGGGTGAGGTGCCCGATCCCGGCCCTGAGGTCGGTATGGAGGAACCCGCCGTTGACCTTGACACCTATCGAACCCTCTCTGACGAGGCATCCGCACTCGATCGTGAGCGCGTCGAGGCACGTCGCAAGATCGATCACATCACGGCACTCTTGGGAGCCAACACCGAGGCAGTCTCACTCTATCGCGACGCCTACATCGCGCATGTTGCCGCGAGGGCCTTCCGGGCAGCGCGGCAACAGATCTTCAGTTCGCGAGTTGATCCCCTGGCCACTGAGGTCGCTCACCGCTGGAAAGAGATTTGGCCAGGCGAAGCGATGCTGGAGCTTCCCCCGTCGGGTGAGTTGCAGTTGTTGGGACCGAACGGGCCGATCTCACTGCACGGGTTTAGCGGTGGAGAGCGCGCGGTCGCAGTCGTTCTCCTGAGGTTGCTCGCTGCTCAGATGGCTGGGCGCAACCCATTCATGTGGTTTGACGAACCGCTGGAGCACCTCGATTCGCGTAATAGGCGTTTGTTGGCATCCGTTCTGGCGGGTTCAGCTGCTAGCGGGGCTGTCCGCCAGATCGTCGTCACGACATACGAAGATGCTGTGACGCGCCGATTGGGCGAGCGATTCGGGCCCGATGACACCGGGTGCCGGACGGTGTATGTGCACAGTTCCGCACGAACTTAGGTGTTGTGGGCCAGGCCATCGCCATTGTCGGTTCAGGTCGCTACGATTTGGTAGGTGGTCACGTCGCTTCAGGGGCTCGTCCACTCCAGCGGGGCTCGCAGCGGGAGTGGTCCCGGTAGCCGGCGAGCGACGTTCTCAGGAGAATCTGCCGCAGGCCGCGTGGCGCTAGCCCGTAGAACGCATGACGGGAGATGCGGGCCACTCGTGCCGCCACTGTCGGGTGACGTTAGTGAGCGACGACTGCGCGGGCTCTGGACTTAGCGGAAGTTCGCGTCCAGTCCCAGATAGCTCCCCCGCGACTCCTGCTCGAGTTGGCGAAAGCGGCGCTTCGCTACCGGCGACCCCACGTGATGCCCGCTGAACGACTTTGCGCTCGGGCACAAGCCTGCAAGCACCATGCGGTCGCGGCGTTGGCCGGCGAGCACAATCGTGACCCGCTGTTCCCGAGGTGACGGTCCGCGACTTTCTCTCCTCGCGCATCCCTCTCCTCGAGGTTCAGAGCGACCAGCCCCGAGCCCCCCGGCTCCGTGCAACCGTCAACGCACCACCGGGATGCGCGTCAACGAGTGGCAACGTCACAGGTCCATGGGATGATCGGGACGACGCCTGCCCGCCCGGCTAGGTGGTGATCACTAGGACATGGAGGGATCGTGGCTGAGTCGATCGGGAGCACCAGAGATGGCAAGCAGATCGGCGCCTGGATGTTCCAGGGGAACCCGCTCTACGGGGGGATCTTCGAGATCCTGGCAGATCCTCCTGAGGACGACGTCTGGCGGTGGAGCTGCCACCCGACCTACCGCGCTGGCCTGATCCAGGCAGGGCACCCCGTCTTGTTCTGGATCACGGACAACGATCATCCAGACGTACCCACCGGGATCGTCCTCGCCGGCGAAGCGATCAGCCCAACCGTGGAGGATGCCAACTGGAACCCCGGCCCCGGCAAGCACTCGGTGGTGCCCTACGCCTTCGCCCGGCTCGTGCCACTGGCGAGCCCGATTCCTCGCGCTGAGCTCAGGCAGCACCCGATCCTCAAGGACTTGGAGATCCTTCGAACGCCAGCGATGTCCAATCCACAGGTGGTTACTACCGAGCAGCTCGATGCTTTGATCAGAGACTTCGGGCTAGGGACCCGCTCGCTATCCGACGATGTTCGAACTCGAATACGAGAGTCAATTGAGGCCGAGGACGAACTCGCGGAGCTCGCCATTACCGGACCGGCCACGACAGAGATCAGTGTCTTCGCCGAGGCGTTCGGATGGTCCGTCTGGGATGGCGAGGACCGGGTGGCCTCTCATGGCAGATGGTTGGACGCCTACGCCGAGGCCCTTCGTCGAGGCGACCCGAATCCGGCGATCACCACCAACGAGGACGACCCAATCGTGGTGGCCCAACTGCAGGGCAGTGACTGCGTCATCTGGGTGATGCGAACGGGCAAAGCGGTCTACAAGGCGGCGATGGAGATCGAGGGCGACGAGGTGGCTCGGGAGTACGAGCAGATCTTCCCGACCCTGGCGGCGGCAGTGCTCGAGCTGGCGAAGGAGCTCGTCGATGCGCCCACGCAATAGCCTTCGCGGCATGGCACGAGGACCGCTGCAGCAGATCTACCTGCAGGTACACCCGGGCGCGACGACCGGACTCGAGCTGTGTGCGTTCTTCGAACAGCACCCAAACGTCCCGTTCACCCACAGTGAGCTCAAGCGACGCGTCGGCTGCAGCGACCGCATCATCCGGGAGCACGTACCAGAGGTCCTGAACTTCGGCGCGACCCGAATCGCCATAGATACCTCGCAGCGGGCGTGGATCTACACCTACGTCCCAGGTCGATAGATCAACGACTGCCGTCGACGATCGAGGCGATGGTTCGTCCGTCTCGGATCCAAGCCTGCCAGCCGTTGATCGCCGCGCCACCGTTGAGCGCGCTGGCGGCCGTGGACGGAGCGTCGAACCTACGCCCGTCGGCGAGAACGATCTGGTGGCCCTCTACCGCCGCGTGGTGGGTGACGCCGCGGTGCCTGAAGTGAATTGGGCCATCGGGCACCTGCGCAAGGGAACGACCGATCACTGTGCGGGTCCTCGCAGATGAGCTGG
>DATCYH010000110.1:0-2579 GCA_036570405.1 Nocardioides sp. | reverse complement strand
CGATGGATGAGCCCTTCGACGGCGCGATCCCGATGACGCAGACCCAGTCTCGCCTGACATCGAATGAGAGCACGCTGCCGTCCCTGGCAAGCGTCCCGGCCAGCGCTGCGGATGGGGGGAAGGAGTCCAATCCTCTGTCGGTCGTCGTCCCAGTGGTGCTGCTCGGCGTATGGGCAGGCGTGGGGGTGGTGATGTTCCGGCGGGCTCGTCACCAGCGGTCGGCACGACGAGAACGGACGGACTAGCCGGGGGCTGTCGTGCCGTCGCTGACCCCTTGCCGATCGCGGTTCACATATACGGTCGCCAGCGTGGTCGGTGTCTCCCCCCGATGGATCTCGTCGCCAAGCGCGCCAGAGAGCGACCGTGTCATTCCAGTGATCTGGGCTCTCGCGCTCATCCTCGCCTCGTGCCAAGTCGACACCGAGGGTCCTGCCGACGAGCTGGCGAGACGACTCCACACGGACGAGCGGCAGCGCTTCGGGTTCCTGTACCGGGCAGAAGGCACCTCAGTCCTCGACTGCGTGCTGCCGAACCGCCAGTTCCACGTCACCGTCGATGCCTCGTCGGGATCTATCGAGCTCAGGCACGGAAGCATCACCGGAAGCCCGCTTGCCGTCTCGCTACCAGATGCCCTGTTGGTGCACCGCAGCGCCTTCGAGGGATCATCGATCCCGACTGAGTGGGTAGCCGTGCCCGGCGAACCAGGGACACCGGCCCCCAAGGTGGTATCCGCGGCACTGGGCGTCGATGCAGCAAGCTATGTGTTGTCGCGAGGTCTGCCGGAGGACGGGGCTGGGATCGTGGCGTCGCTGATCGACTCGGCGTCGAACGTGAGCCACTTGGACGTGCCAGCCGGGGAGGTGCCCGGCTTGGATGGATACCGAATCGAGCTGCCAGCAGATGCCGGACCAGCAGCGCTCAGCGGTACCGGTGACGTTGTGGCGGAGGTCTGGGTGGATCGCAATGACGCCGTTCGACGGGTTCGAGTGTTCGAGCGGGGCTCTGATTCGGGAGGATGGACCCTCGACTTCACCGAAGCTGCCAGATCGTTGGACATCAGCCCTGACGGCATCACCCAGATCGACGAGGTGGCGTCGCTACGACCGGCCCCCATCGCAGCGTGCCGCATGGGCTGATCAGATCACGGAGTGACATTTGCGGGCGGCCAGCGTCCCTACCTGAGTGACCTCCCAGCGCCGCTCGAGCATGCGCCTGCACGCGGACGACGACGCACTCACGTGCGAGTGCAACTGGTCTGGGCGAGGACAGCACCTGCACGAGCCCCCGTCCTTTGGATGCGGGGGCTCGCGAGATCTGGATGACAACTGCCCCCTTCCCCAAGCTCCCAAACCCGTGCGCGCTGACGGCCGCGCCGTGACACTCAGCGAGGAGAGCGCTGAGGCCGGCGGTTGATGTCGAGCCATGCGGCGATGTCTTCTGGGTCGAAGCGGATGAGGTGACCCCACTTGATGTAGGGGATGCGCTTCTCATGGACGAGCCGGCGGATGTGGCGGGGTTGGACGCCGAGGTGTTCGGCGATGGTGGGGATGTCGAGGAGCTCGGGAAGGGTCGGGCGGGGTGTGTCGGGCATCGGTGCCTCCATCTGGTCTTGTGCTGCTTATAGGCCCTTGAGGGGGCCGAAACTCTCCATGGAGACGCCCTGTAGTCCGCGATGGGTCGGGACCGGACCGGCAGGATCCTCCATCTCCTCTACAGCCGTCTGGGACCCGGAAAGCGCGACGCGAAATCTGCGGGCTGGTTGACGCGTACGCGTCAACACCAGGCCCGTCCCCCGCGCGTTGACTGCCTTGCTGATGTGCCCGTCATCGACCTGCATGTGCCGGTCATCAACAAGCTCTCGACACCCCAACGCGACGAGCGCGACAACGACCGATGATGAGGAACACGATTGCAACCGGGGGTTGTGGGACCCGCGGCACGACCCTCAGCGGGAGGTGCTGATGGCGTGGTTCCGTCGCATGGGCGTCGACGAGGTCGCCTACCACCAGGCGACCGTCGTCGGCCGCGCTGACGACCATGCCGGCCAGGCCCTCGACTACTATGGGTCGCGCGGTGAGACACCGCTGCGCTGGGGTGGTGCGGGCGCAGCCCGGCTCGGCCTGGCCGGCGAGGTCACCCCCGACGGTTACACGGCGGCGTTCGGACCGGGCGGGTTCACCGATCCGTTGCTGGGGCGGCGGTTGGTGTCGACCCAGCGTCCGGGGTTCGAGCTGGTCGTGAGCGCGCACAAGAGCGTCGCAGTGCTCGGCGTTGTCGGTGAGTGCGAGGCGATGCACTCGATCCTCGACGCCGAGACCACCGCGACGATGGACTGGTTGGACGGGTGGTTCCAACAGCGCGGTGGCCGGCGCGGGCGAGCACAGGTCCGCACCGCGACCTCCGGGTTGACCTACGCCGTCACCCGCCACGCCACGTCCCGGGCTGGTGATCCGTCACCGCATGATCACGTGCTGGTCGCGAACCTTGTCGAGATGCTCGACACCAAAGGCGGCTACAAGGCCCTCGACAGCGCTGCCCTGCGAGACACGGTCGAGGCCGCAACGATGGTCGGACGGCTC
>DATCYH010000109.1:0-17216 GCA_036570405.1 Nocardioides sp. | reverse complement strand
TGTCTGGGAACCGATCACCGAGGCAGACGGTCTGGGCCGGGCAGCCGTAGTATGCGCCGCCCACGCCGGCTACGACAAACCCGACTACAGCGTCGACCAGCGCGGCTGGCGTCCCCCGGTCCAACTTGTCGACGGACCCGCACTCCCCGGACTCGATGGTGTGCTGCAGGCGCAGAACAACCTGCTCGTCCATCTGCGCCACCAACCCGACGCCTACAGCCTTCGACTCATCTTCGACTCCCAACGAATCGTCAGCCGGGGTGCCGTGGAGCTCTGCTACCAGAGCCCGAACCGCGAGCAGATCGCAGCGAAGTGGGACCACCGACACGAGACCTATCGCCAACTCATCGATCAGTCCCGGAACCTCCGCGGGCTGGTCGGCAACGGCTTCGCAGCAGCCGACGGCGCTCTCGCCGCTGCCCGCATGAACAACCTCTCTCCGGCCGACACCGTCAGCGGCAACCAACTCCGCCAGCTTGATGCGTTGTTCACGCACATCGACCGACGCATCGCTGCGATCACCCGTGCTGGCGCGAACGACCGCAGCTACCTCCTGCGCGTCACCATCCCGCGCATCGACAAGTCCGCCCCGGGCGCGGTCAAGGAACAGCGTGCACGACACGTACCCCTCGACGTCCCCACCAAGGCGCGCCTCCTGGTGACCGTCGACCGGCGACTTCGCGCACCGGAGCCACGCAGGCCTGTATTTCCCACTTCAGCCACAGAACGGGCGGCGTTCGTGCGCTCGGTCAATGGACCCACGCAGGAAGGATCGATCCACCATGAGCGAAGCCTCTGACCACAGCCACGAAGGCATGCACCTCCCCGTCAGCGACAGGTTGATGACCGTCGAGGAGGTCGCAGACTTCCTCGGCGTCCCCGTCGCAACGCTCTATCAGTGGCGCCACAAGGGCACCGGCCCCGTTGCCTTCCGAGTAGGCCGGTTCCTGCGATACGACCCCGGCGACGTCCGGGTCTGGCTTGAAGCCCATGCAGGAGTGAGTCATGGCGTGGGTTGAGCGGCGAGCGCGGACGGGAGCCAAGGGCAAGCGGGTCGTCAATTACCGGGTGCGCTGGCGTGATCCCGATGGTCGAGCACGCGCGAAGACGTTCCCCCGCAAGGTCGATGCCGATCGGTTTGCGGCCGAGATCTCGGCGGACATCGTCCGTGGCCATTACTACGATCCCGACGCCGGCAAGATCAGCTTCAAGGAGTACGCCGTCGGGTGGCTCGCTGCGCAGACGTTCGACGAAGGAACCCACGAGGCCGTCGAACTTCGGCTGCGCTTGCATGCCTATCCGACGCTGGGCCCGAAGTTGCTGGCTGAGGTCAAGCCGTCCACGATCCAGAACTGGCTTCGCGGTCTGTCCGAGCTTGCGCCGACGTATCGCAAGGTGCTCTACGCCAATGTGTCCACGGTGTTCACCGCGGCGGTCGACGACAACCTGATTCAGAAGAACCCGTGCAAGGCTCCATCGGTCCGACGCCCCAAGACCGAACCGCGCAAGATGGTGCCCTGGACGGTCGAGCAGGTCGACGACGTGCGCGAAGCGCTCACCGAGAAGTATCGGCTGGTGGCGCATCTCGGAGCAGGACTCGGACTGCGGCAAGGAGAGATCTTCGGCCTCTCCCCTGACGACATCGACATCGAGAACGCCGAGGTGCGTGTGGTCCGCCAGGTCAAGATCCGCTCCGGCAACAAGCTCCTCTTCGGACTCCCCAAGGGGCGCAAGACCCGCACTGTCCCGCTCCCCGACTCTGTTCTCGAAGCCATCAACGTGCACATGACCAAGTTCCCTCCGCGGGACGTCACCATGGCGTGGGACCGGCTCGACGGCGCCGAGCGTACAGTCTCCCTGCTGCTCACCACCCGCGAACGCGGCGCACTGAATCGCAACTACTTCAACACCCGGATTTGGCGACCCGCGCTGGAGAAGGCGGGCATCGAGTCAAAGCGTGAGAACGGATGCCATGCACTGCGGCACTTCTACGCGAGCACGCTCCTCGACGGCGGGGAATCGATCAAGGCGCTCAGCGAGCACTTGGGCCACAGCGACCCGGGCTTCACCCTGCGCACTTACACCCACCTGCTGCCGACCTCGAACGAGCGGACCCGCAAGACGATCGACGCAGTCTTCGGGCACGACAGCGACGACACTGCGGCAGAGAGCGAAGCGAACGATGACTAGATCGTCCGTCGGCTCCGGGTTGCCACTACAGCATTTGTTCCCCGAAGTGGGTACAATCGATGTCGTGAGTGATTCGACGGTGTCCCGGCTCGGTATCCTGGCCGAACGTCGCTGGGGCATGTTCACCACCGCCCAGGCCGAGGCGGTCGGGGTGTCACGCAAGCAGCTGGTGCGAATGACCGCGAGCGGGGTGCTCGAACGCCTGGCCCAGGGCGTCTACCGGATGGCCGGCACTCCCCCGCAGGATCACGAGAGCGTCTACGCGACTTGGCTGGCGCTGGGCGGCGCGACCTCCCAGCCGACCGAGACCGGCGCACCCGCCCTGGCCGCGGCCGGGGTCACGGCCGCCGTGGTGCACGAGATCGGAGACTTCTTCCTCGACGGCATCGACTTCATCGTCGGCTCCCGCAAGACCACGCGCCTGTCCGACGTACGCCTGCGCATCCGCCCGCTCACTCCCGCCGACACCATCTCCGTCAACGGGCTGCCCACGCTCACGGTCGAACGCACCATCACCGACCTGCTCGACCTCGGCACAGACACCTCTCTGGTCGACGACGCCCTGCGCGAGGCCACCCGGTTCGGCAAGATCACCGATCCGCGGCAGCTGCGGGCCGACCTGGCTGCAGCCCCGGCCCGCCTCCGGGACGATGCAGGCGTCCTGCTCGACTCGCTGAACGAAATCCTGGCTCCCAACGCAGAGGCGGCTCTCCATGGGTGACGCTCAGGGGTATGGCGACTGGCGCGCCGTGGAGCTGGCGATCAAGGACGCCGCGAAGAAGGCCGCGCGCGAAGCCGGTGCCGGCGTCAGCGCGGCCACCGTGGACGCGCAGATCCGCCAAGCCCGCTACGACCGGTTCCTGTCCCGCGTTTTCGCCGAGGGCGAGGCCACCGAGTGGATGCTCAAGGGCGGCCTGAGCATGCTGGCCCGGGTCCCGCGCTCGCGGACCACCAAGGACGTTGATCTCGCAGCACGCGGAGCGGCTGACCTCGACGAGGCCGAACGGCAGCTGTCCGCGCTGGTTGCCGTCGAGCTGAGCGATCACCTGACGTTCCGTCTGACGCGGTCGCTGCCGACCGGCGCAGGTGAGAACCAACCCGGTCTGGCCACGCGCCGTTTCATCTATGCCTGCCTCGACGTCGACACCGGCGCGCAGATCGACACGGTCACCGTGGACGTCGTCGTGGGTCCGGCGCCCATCGGCACACCCGAGTACGTCGAACCGGCCAACCGTATGCACCTCAAGCGTCAGCTCGTCACCCACCCCTACCGGCTGTTCCCGGTCGTGGATCAGATCGCTGACAAGGTCTGCGCGACCATGAGAACCGACTATCCGGGCGGGCGACGCAGCAGCCGGGTCAAGGACCTGGTCGACCTCGTCGTGCTCGCTCAGACCCAGTCGGTAGACCTGGGCGAACTGCGGGTCGCGATCGCTACCAAGCAGGCGCTCAGCGGCATGGCCCCGTTCGCCGCGTTCACCATCCCCGACACCTGGCACCGCACCTACCCGAACACCGCGAAGGGCGTTCCGTCTGCCCAGACCTACACGGCCACGGCGGCTGCAGACCTGGCCGCCCGGTTCGTCGATCCCGCCCTCGCCACCGCGGGTGATTCCGCGATCTGGGACCCCGAGCAGCTCGCTTGGAGCGCGACGGCGAGCGTACCCAAAGCGTACCCAGCGCCCTGACCGACAGCGTTTGCGCAGGTCAGGCCGGGTCAGTCGGTCACTACTACGACATCTGATCCGAGGGTTTTCACCCTCTGTCAGTAGTTGCCGAAAGTGGCGTCTGACCTGCGGAAACGTCTCTCGACGTCTTCCAGCGTCAGACGCCGTTTTCCGTTTCAACTACCCAGCGAGGGACCCGCGCACCTAGCGGGCACGAACTTCTCCATCCACGTTCCCGACGAGATGATCGACGCCATCCCGAACATGCTCGACTTCAAGCCCAAGGAGTCGGTCGCCCTCGCCCGATGCGCTCTGGACCACCTACCGCCCACATCGATCTCCCGACCACTCCAAGAGCCCAGGACTTGGCGTGGCGAGCCATCCGCGAGGGAATGTCTCGCTACGGCCACGAGTTCGCCGCACGCCTCGACACCATCAGATCCGACATCCATCACCTGCTCCGGACCGACAGACCCACTGGGCTGACCTCGTCACCGGCTACATGGGGCTCCAGGCAGACAGCCGCCCGCGACTGCGTAGCGCGACCGGCTGTCGACGACCGTGCGGCCGAGGAGTTTGGCATCGAACAACGGAGTTGCACCGACCTCGCCGCTGATTGGTGGGCAACGCCCGCAATCGACACCTCCCAGCCGGGTCCAGCAAGGTCGGCGGAGTCCGTTGGAAAGACCGTAGCGGCTTACACAGCGAGAGCTCTCACTCCTCGTCTTCCAATCTTTGGGTCTCTTCTGCAACGTCGGCGCGGCTCCCCTGCTCGGACCCTTCGATGTCGTCGAACAAGTCACCCTGCGCGCCTTCGTCAGTGAGCAGATCGTCAATCGCTTCGTTGCTCAGCCAAATCCGTCATATCGGGGCCGTTGACCGCCGGCAGATTCCCCGACCGATCCGACTCGCTCTCGTCCTGGTACTCGTTCATGTGCGTGATTCTCAATCCGCCCCGAACCAACGCCCGGGACATCGCGCCATGTCACTTACACAAAATTCCGGACAGACCCTTACCTGCGGCCCGTGACCGCGGAGTTCGAGCGCACCTTCTCGGCCCCGGACCTCGTGGCGGAACACACCGCGCTCTTCACCACGCAGGTGCTGCGCATCCTCGGTCCGGGTGCCGAGCGCGGCGAGGTGCGCGAGGACCCTCCCTCCGTTTCCTCGCCGAGATGATCGGAGCGGTGTACGTCTCGACGATCCGGTACTGGCGCCAGCAGCCCGACTACGACCTCCGCCAGAACTTCGCGCGGGCCGCCAGGTTCGTGGCCGAGGCGATCAGCGCACACGAGACGCCGGCAAGGTAGCCCCGCAGCGCCGCTGCCACGTCCGCGAAGCGCGACAGCGGGTCCCGATAGTGGTGCTGTCGGCGCGTCAGCACGGCGAGGACAAGGTCGAGGCCATCGACCTCGGGGCCGACGACTACGTCACCAGCCCTTTCGCGATGAACGAGCTGATTGCGCCCCTGCGCGCCACGGTACGCCGCGTCGAGGAGGCTGCCCCCACCGTTTCCACGGTCGAGGTGGCAGCACTGGTGATGGGCGAGTCCACCGAGTGGATGCTCAAAGGCGGTCTGAGCGTGCTGGCCCGAGTCCCACGGTCACGGACCACCAAAGATGTCGACCTCGCTGCCCGCGGAGCCACCGTCTTTCAGGCCAGTGCGAGAAACAGTTTCTCCATCTTCTTGACGTCCACGCCGTCGATACCCTCGTCCGACTCGGTGAGGCACTGCTGCAGGCCGGTGGCGACGATGGCGTAACCGGCCCGGGAGAGCGCCTTGTTGACGGCAGCCAGTTGGGTGAGGACGGATTCGCAGTCCGATCCCTCTTCCATCATCCGGATCACGCTGGCGAGGTGGCCGTTGGCGCGCTTCATGCGGGTGATTATCGCTTTGATCTCGGTGGGTTCGAGGTCCATCAGTTGTTCTCCAGTGCGGCCAGGGCCGCGGTCAGCCGCTGTCGTGCGTCGGTCGCAACGGTGCGGAGGGCGTCACCGGCGTGACCGGCGTGACCGGCGTGACCGGCGTGACCGGCGAGGGACATCATGGCGTCGGGATCGAAGGCCTCGACGACCGTGGTGGTGTCGTCGAGGGCGCGGACGACGACGTTGCAGGGCAGCAGTGCGGCGATGGAGGGATCGGCCTGTAATGCCTGGTGCGCTAGCTGGGGGCGGCAGGCACCCAGGATGACCTGGGGTCCGACGTCGACATCGAGCTTGGCCTTCAGCGTGGCCTTCAGGTCGATCTCGCTGAGGATGCCGAACCCCGCAGTCGCGAGCTCAGCGCGCACCGCCTCGACGGTCTCGTCGTAGGGGCGGCGCACCGTCGTTTCGAGCGTGTACTGCGTCATGGGTCTCTTCCTCTCGGTACCGATCACGAGGTCCGTGGCCGGGCTGCACCCACAACTATACAACCCCCCTGGGGGATATGTTACCGTTTTGGGCATAACCCCCCCGGGGGTTGTGTTGTGCAGCTCGACAAGCCAGCAAAGGAGTCCTCTCTATGCGTGAGACCACCATCGACCAGCTCGCTGCGGCGCTCGATCAGGGCTCGCCTGTCGTCGATGTCCGCGAGCCCGCGGAGTTCCGCGAGGGCCACGTGCCCGGTGCTACCAACATCCCGATGGGTCAGTTGAGCGCCCGACTGAGCGAGATCGACCGCGACCGACCGGTACACGTGGTGTGCGCCTCAGGCAACCGCAGCAGCGCGATGGCCGACGTCCTGACCGCCAACGGCTTCGACGCGATCAACGTTGCCGGCGGCACCAGCGCCTGGGTCCGCTCCGGGCGACCGATCGAGAAGTGAGGCGAACATGACTGACGACACCACCACCAAGACCCCGGCACCGGCCTCGGCTACCGAGGAGGCTCAGCAGCAGCCGTGCGAGGGGCTGACCGTCCGCACCATCGAGACCCCCTCGCTCGGAGACCGCACCTACGTGGTCCACGACGGCGAGTTCGCCCTAGTGGTCGACCCTCAGCGCGACATCGACCGGGTGCTGGAAGTGCTCGAGGCCGACGGGGTCCGACTGACCCACGTCTTCGAAACCCATCTCCACAACGACTACGTCACGGGCGGTCTGGCCCTCGCGCAGGCGACCGGAGCGGCCTACCTGGTCAACGGCGAGGACGAGGTGTCCTTCGACCGCACCCCGATCGCCGACCGCGAGGTCGTCGAGGTCGGTGACCGGATGCGGGTTCGCGCGATCGCCACCCCCGGTCACACCTTCACCCACCTGTCCTACGCGCTCTCGGTCGATGGGCCCGACGGCGAGGAGCCGTACGCCGTGTTCACCGGCGGCTCGCTGCTCTACGGCGCCACCGGCCGACCCGACCTGCTCGGCGAGGAGCACACCGACGCCCTGGTGCGCCACCAGCACGCCTCCGCGCACAGGCTCGCCGAGCAGCTCCCCGACGAGGCCGGGGTCTACCCGACCCACGGGTTCGGGTCCTTCTGCTCCGCCACCCAGTCCGACGCCACCGCCTCCACCATCGGTGACGAGAAGCGCTCGAACCCGGTCCTGACCCAGGACGAGGAAACCTACGTCCGCGAGCTGCTGGATGGTCTCGGTGCCTGGCCGGCGTACTACGTGCACATGGGACCCGCCAACGCCGCCGGTCCCTCCGCACCCGACCTCTCGCCGGTGCAGGAGGCCGACGCAACCGAGTTGCGACGTCGGATCGAGGCAGGTGAGTGGGTGGTCGACCTGCGCAACCGCAAGGCCTTCGCCTCCGGGCATGCCCCCGGAACATTCAACTTCGGCCTCGACGGTGCTTTCTCCACCTACCTGGGCTGGCTGATCGAGTGGGGCACCGCCGTCCCCCTGCTCGGCGAGACGCCAGAGGACGTGGCCACCGCCCAGCGCGAACTGGTCCGGATCGGCATCGACCGGCCTGCAGCCCAGGCCACCGGCGGACCACAAAACTGGAGCGACGGCGACCTCGGGACCTTCCCCACCGCCACCTTCGCCGACCTGGCACAGGTGCGTCACCACCGCGACGTCGTCGTCCTCGACGTCCGCCGCGCCGACGAGTACGAGGGCGCAGCGATCGCCGGAGCGGTCAACATCCCGATCCACGAACTGCCCCGCCGCGTCGGCGAGGTGCCCGCCGGTGAGGTGTGGGTGCACTGCGCCAGTGGTTACCGCGCCTCGGTTGCTGCCTCGTTCGTCGCCGCTGCCGGCCGGACCCCCGTCGCAGTCGACGACTCCTTCGAGAACGCCGAGAAGGTCGGCCTGCACCTGGTGCGCCCCGAGGGCGACACCACCGACCCCACCGACGGTGCCGACGGGCCCGACGTCTGAGATGACACTGCTCCTCGCCGTCGCCGCCGGCGCGCTCATCGGCCTGTCCCTGGGGGCACTCGGTGGCGGCGGCTCGATCATGGCCGTGCCGGTGCTGGTGTACCTGCTCGACCAGTCCGCCTCCCAGGCGACGACCGGGTCGCTGGTGGTCGTCGGCGTCACCTCCCTGATCGGGGCGATCGCCGCACACCGCGCGGGCAACGTGCTGGTCGGCCGCGGCCTGGTCTTCGGCCTGGTCGCGATCGGCGGGGCGGTGGCGGGAGCGGAGGCGTCCGATCGGGTCTCCGAGGAGGTCCTGTTGGCCGCCTTCGCGGTCCTGATGCTGCTGGTCGGCGGGATACTGGCCTGGCGCCAGCTACGCCACCATCGCGGAGACGGCGCTCGGCACGTCGCGCGGCCCACCCTTGACGACCCGATCATCACGTTCAGCCCGACGTTCGCCTGCCAGTGCCCCCGGGCCCTCAAGGTGCTGCTGACCGCCACCGTCGTCGGCGCGCTGACCGGCTTCCTGGGCGTCGGCGGCGGCTTCCTCGTCGTACCCGCCCTCCTGCTCGCCCTCGCGCTGCCGATGGAGTACGCCGCCGGCACGTCCCTGGTGGTCATCACCATCACCAGCGCCGCAGCGCTCGTCGTCCGCGCGGGTTCTGGCGACCCACCGGACTGGACGTCCGTCGCCGTCCTCACTGCCACGTCAGCGGCAGCAGCCGTCGCAGGGGCCCGCCTCGCCGACCGTGTCGACACCCACCGCCTCCAGGCCGCCTTCGCCGTCCTGGTCCTCGGCGTCGCCGTCTACACCGCCGCCCACGCTGTCCCCGCCCTCCTCTGACCATCACCGATCGCTCACCCCTCACTGAACGGAACATCATGCGCTCGACTACCGCCCGATCGAAGGGCGCCTCCCCCGACTTCACTCCCGGCTTCCGCCCCGGACCTCTCGGCCGCCTCGGCCTCTGGGTCACCAACCACGCCAAGCTCGTCATCGGCGTCTGGCTGCTGCTCATCATCGGCCTGGGCGCCTTCGCTCCCCAGGTCGAACACAACCTGTCCGGCGCTGGCTGGCAGGCCGACAGTTCGGAGTCAGTTGCCGCACGCGAGCTCGCCCAGAAGAGCTTCGGTGGCAACGCCTCCTCGGCCATCCAGGTTGTCGTGCACTCCACCGACGGACCCGTCACCGAGGGCCCCGGCGCCGAGGTCATCGCCCAGGTGACCCGGGCGCTCCAGGCCGAGCCTCGGATCGCTGAGGTGATCGCCCCGATGCCGGGCGCGACCATCAGCGAGGACGGCAGCACCGCGATCATCCTCGCCGGCGCGGGTGCCGACACCAACGAAATGGTCCGGGTTGCCACCGATCTCAAGGGCGACCTCCAGGATCTCTCGATCGACGGCGTGCAGGTGAACCCGACGGGTTCCTCGCTGCTCTGGTCGGACTTCAACGAGGCCAACCTCGAAGCGATGCTGAAGTCCGAGATGGTCTCCTGGCCGGTGACCCTGGCGATCCTGGTGCTCGCTTTCGGCGCTCTGGTCGCCGCGGGCCTGCCGCTGATCCTGACCCTGGCCGGTCTGGTGGCGTCCGCTGGCTCGCTCGTCCTGATCAACGAGCTCGTTCCGGTCTCCATCTGGGCGATGAACTTCGCGATGATGTTCGCTCTCGCGCTCGGCATCGACTATGCGCTGTTCCTCGTCGTCCGCTACCGCGCCTCCCGCATGGGCTCGGGCAGATCCGCAGGTCAGGCCGTCGCCGAGACCATGGACACCGCCGGCAAGGCCGTCCTGCTCTCCGGCGCCACCGTCCTGATCTCGCTGTCGGCGGTGATGCTGGTGCCCTCGCCATCCTTCCGCTCGATGGCCGGCGGGATCATGCTCTCGGTCGTCTTCGTCCTGGCCGCAACCCTCACCCTGCTCCCGCTGGTGCTGTTCAAGCTCGATCACAAGATCAACAAGCTGTCCCTGCCCTGGGTCAAGACCGGCGAACACCGCTCCCCGAAGTTCGCCGCATGGGGAGAGCGACTCTGGAAGCGCCCCCTCGTCTGGGGCCTGGGCGCACTCATCGTGCTGCTCGCACTCGCCGCACCCATCATCGGCCTCAAGACCGCGATGCCCTCCATCAAGGTCCTGCCCGACGACGCCAGCGCACGCGTCGGCTACGACCTCGTCCAGGAGTCCTTCGGCGAAGGTGCGCCCGGCACGCTCCAGATCGTGATGAAGGCATCCGACGCCGACGCCGCGAAGACCGTGCTCGCCTCCGACCCCGGCATCGCCGGAGCAATGCCCTCAATGCCGGCAGCCGACGGCAGCGGACTGGTCCTGATCCAAGCCGTTCCGACCGTCGACCCGTCCGACCCCGCTCTCAACGACACCGTCGACCGGCTGCGCGCCGACCTGCCGTCGAGCGCCCTCGTCGGAGGCGCGGCGGTGGAGAACCTCGACCTTAAGGCCCAGCTCGACGAGTCCACACCGCTGGTGATCGCCGTCGTCCTTGTGCTCGGCTTCCTGCTGCTGCTCGTGGCGCTCCAGGCGCCGCTGATCTCGTTGCTCGGCACGCTGGCCAGCCTGCTCTCGACCGCCGCTGCTTTCGGCGTGGCCAGGCTCATCTTCCAGGAGGGCATCGGCGCCGACCTGCTCGGCTTCGAGAGCCAGGGCTTCCTCGACGCGTGGGCACCGGTGTTCTTCTTCGCCATGATCTTCGCGATCGCGATGGACTACACGGTCTTCCTGCTCGCGTCGGCCAAGGAGCACTACGAGCACTCGGGCGACCCCAAGGACGCGATGGTCGGCTCGCTCGCCCACTCTGGACGGGTCATCTTCGCCGCCGGCGCGGTCATGGTCGCGGTGTTCTTCACCTTCGCGCTCTCCGGCCCGCTGCCTCCCAAGGAGATGGGCATCGTGCTCGGCGTCGCCGTGCTGCTCGACGCCTTCCTGGTGCGGCTCGTGCTTCTGCCGGTCATGCTGCGCCTCACCGGCAAGGCCGCCTGGTGGTCGCCAGCCTGGCTGCGCAAGGTGCTGCCAACCATCACGTTCTCGCACGGCTGAGGACCCGGACCACACCTCACAATCTGTTCACCGCCCGCATCACCTCGAATCGAAGGAGCTCCATCATGTGCAGAGCAGTCACCTGCAAGAAGTGCGGCAAGACCACCTGGGCTGGCTGCGGCCAGCACGTCGACCAGGTCCTCGCCCGCGTGCCACGCGCCGACCGGTGCGCCGGCCACCCCCACGAGCCCGGCACCGGGTTCTTCAGCCGCCTCTTCGGAGGCAAGGCATGAACCTCGACCGCGCCGTACTCCTCCTCGCCGGCACCATGACCCTGCTCAGCGCTCTGCTCGTGGCTCTGGTGTCACCGTGGTGGCTGCTGTTGACCGCCTTCGTCGGGCTCAACCTGCTCCAGTCGTCCATCACCGGCTTCTGCCCCGCAGCCATCATCTTCCGTCAGCTCGGGCTCGGCAGCGGGTGCGCGTTCCGATGACGCAACGCCGCGTACCACCACCGTGCTCGGTGGTCGCACGCGGAGTCGAGGTACGTGGCGAGCGGTAAGCCTCGGGTCAGGGTCGCCTGATGTCGAGCGCCACATCCACGACCTGGCCGATCTCCAGGCCGAGGGGCGTACGTACGGCGAGCTTCAACGGCAGCAGGTAGCGCCCGTCCTTCGGGAACAGCGCCGTCGTGAACTCACGGCCAACCACGTTCACCGCCACAGGAACCTGTCCCCAATATTCCAGTCCCTTGGCGGCGAACTTGATGTCCTCGCTCTGGTCCGCGGGGATCTCGATGAAGGGCGAGGGCCCGCGCCACTCGACGACCTGTCCCGAGAACTCGAAGTCCGTTTTCGCAGCGTAGACGACCACCTCGGACACGCGCTTCCCCAAATGCCCCGAACCAGCTCGCAGCGCCACGCGTGGCGCTGCGAGTCAGCTCGCGGTGGTGGAGTGCGTGACCTCCGTCGGCGCCAGTTCGTCGACGCCGGCTGTCTCGCCGAGCCCGCGGCGCAGGTCCGTGAGGATCCGGCTCAGCAGGCGCGAGACCTGGGTCTGGGTGACCCCGTTGCGCTCGGCGATCTCCTGCTGGGTCAGGTCATCCACGAACCGCATCTGCAGCAGCTTCCGGTCCCGAGCCGGGAGATTGCGCAACACCGGCTGCAGCATGACCCGAGCCTCGGCTGCCTGGCCTGCCGCCTCCCCGTCGCCATCAGGCAACAGGTCGCCGAGACTGGAGCCGCCGTCCGGGCCCACAGTGGCGTCGAGCGAGGTCGGCGAGAAGCAGCCTTCGGCGGCGAGCGCCTCGCTCACGTCCTCCTCGGGTACGTCGAGCGCCTCGGCGATCCGACGCGGCGAAGGGGTTCCGTCCTCGGCCGCCATCTGGTCACGCATCTCGATCACCCGGGACTGGAGCTCCTGGATGCGTCGAGGGGGTCGCACGGTCCAGCCGTGATCACGGAAGTAACGACGCAGCTCGCCGCGGATGCTCGGCACTGCGTAGGAGAGCAGGTCCTGCCTCCGCTCGACGTCGAAGTTGTGCACGACCCGCACCAGTGCGGCGTACGCCACCTGCTCGAGGTCGTCCTGGGCGATGCCGCGCTTGCGATAGCGCGAGGCGATGCTCTTCGCCACGCACATGTTGACCATCACCACTTGGTCAAGAAGTTCCTTGCGCTCATCCCCGGATGCCTGTGCGGCTCGTTGCAGCAGTGAACGCGTGAGTCGTTGCCGCCGCTCACGAGGCAAGTCTCCATATGGGTTTGCACTAACGCCAAGGTCTGCCATTGCGCCTCCCGAGGGGAATTGCGCTGATCCGAGCCGGTGTCTTCAGCTGGATTCGAGGTCCTTGCGACCCGAGCTGCAGGGTGGGCCGTGTCTGAGCATAGCGAGGTATTCCTCGGCCGACCAGCACCGGGACCATAGGCTGATCCGGAGCGACTCGGCCACATCGCCCGGCGACCGGTGGTGGAAAGCGCGCGGACAACGATTCCCAGAGAGGGAAACGCCCATGGAACAGCCTCGTCACGACATTGCCGACGACACTCGGGACGAAACCCCGGATGAGCGTGCGGACCGCAACTGGACGGACCTGCTCCAGGAGTTCCGGGTGCTGCAGACGGGAGTCCAGTTGCTCAGCGGGTTCCTGCTCACCCTCCCCTTCCACAACTCGTTCGGCGACTTGGACGGATTCCAGCGGAACACCTACCTGGCACTGGCCCTGTTGGCCGCCACCACGACGGCCTGCGTGCTCGCCCCCATCTCGGTGCACCGGCGGATCTTCCGGCAGCGGCGCAAGGAGAGGCTGGTCCAGTTCGGACATCGTCTGGCCCGCGTGGTGCTCGGCCTCACAGGTGCCCTGCTGGCGGGGACGACGTTCTTCATCTTCGACGTCGTCCTGGCCCGGGCAGAGGCACTGGTCGTGGGTGGCGTGATGCTGGCCCTGGTGACCACGGCACTTCTGGTGGCCCCCCTCGCCATGGGGCCTGCACCAGCCACTCACGACGACTCCGACTGACCGGACTCCCACTCAGCGCGGTTCTCGCTCAACGACTCCTCGAGGGCCGACCCCTCGGAGGTCAGCCCTCGAGGAGCCGGAGCACGGCCCGCTCGACGACCCCTTGGTCCGCGGGCAACGAGGCCCCAGCGACGTCGATGGTGCGTCCCTCGTCATAGAGGTCCAGAACCCGTGGGTCCACGTAGGACTTGCGTGCGATCGCCGGGGTGTTCCCCAGATATCCGGCCACCTCGGCAATCGCCTCGTTGCGACGTCGTCGGAGCGCGGTGCGACTGCTCGGCATCTCCCCGTCGGCCAGCGCTGCGGCGGCGAGGACCGTGGCGTGCCAGGTACGGAAGTCCTTGGCCGTGGACTCCAGTCCGGAGATCTCGCGGATGTAGGCATTGACCTCTTCCGGGGTCAGGCGCCGCCAGCGGCGCCCTTCCTTGACCGCAAGCAGCTGCGCGAATCCCCCGCGACGTCGACGCAGGTCCGCGATCGCTTCCAGACAGCTCGGATCGTCGAGCCTGACGTCGTGCTCAACACCGGACTTGCCGATGAAGGCGAAGACCAGCTCCTTGCCCTGTCGACGAACGTGCTCCCTCTCGAGCGTTGTCAGCCCGATGCTGCCGTGCTCGTCGGCATAGGCGTCACTGCCGATCCTGAAGTATCCGCGGTCCAGCAACCGGACTGCCAGTGCAGTGGCGCGCGACGCGGGCATCCCGTCAACGGCGAGATCACGATCGATCCGTTTGCGCACACGAGGCATCACCCTCCCCAGCTCCAGCACACGGTCGAACTTCTCGGCGTCACGCTGCAGTCGCCACTGCGGGTGGTAGAGGTATTGCCTACGCCCGGCCGCGTCGGTCCCGACCGCCTGCAGGTGACCGTTGGCACGCGAACAGATCCACACGTCCTGCCACGCCGGCGGGATCGCCAGCGCACGCACTCGTTCTGCGTCCTCGTCACACAGCCGCTCCCCGGAAGCATCCAGCAGGACGAACCCTCGACCTGCACGCCGTCGCGTCCAGCCCGGCTCCTCCGGCGACACCTGACGCAGTCGCACCACGACGATGCCTCTTTCTCTCCTTGACCCGCCTGCTCAGGGGGTCCACCGCATGGGGTTCGACTACATGGGTCCGACCGTCAGGGACTCGGCCCCGTGGCCTCAGCCGGTGGGCTTCTCCGGGCGAGACAGGTCGTCGTACGCCGCGGGCAGCTCGCCCAACTCCACCACGCTGACCGCGACATCGCGGAGCTTGATGTTGGCGTGGCTGGAATAGCGCTGCATGATCCCGAAGGCGCGTTCCACATCGATCCCGTAGCGCTGGGTCAACACGCCTTGCGCGACCCCGATCTGGTGACGAGCCTCCACGGCGTCGCTGAGCGTGGACACCTGCTGGGCCGTCGTCAGCGCGTTGGCCGCATGGATCGCGAAGAGCTTCGCGCGAGCCAGGTCGGCGGTGGCGAAGGCGTCCACCTTGCGGGCATAGATGTTGATCGCGCCAAGGGGGTCCCGGTCCGCGTCCATCGCCGTGCCCGGCAGCTGGACACTGATCAGCGAGTGCACTCCGAGCCGCGCCACGGCCGGACCCCAGCGAGGCCAGCGCGGATCATCTGCGGTGGAGCGGACCAGGAACGACTCGTCCTCGATCGCGGCCTCGGTGCACGGCCCCTCGCCGAGGTCGTACTGAAGTTCGTCACAGCGCAGTGCCATCTCGTCGCTGTGCGCCAGGGTCTCCAACCGCGCACGACGGCGCCGCACCGTGATCCCGGCGAAGTCCCCGGACGCCACGACGTCCAGCGACCGCTGACAGATCTTGTCCAGCGTGGCCTTCACGTCGGCCTGCTTCATCAGTTCCTGGCTGAGTGCGGCGAACCACGGACCCGTGTCGCCGCCGGGTGCTCCGGTGGGCATGGGTCGGAGCCTATCCTCCTGCGCGTGCTGCTCAGGACAGGCACTGGGACTCACTGGTCCAACGCGTCCAACAGGGCTTTGTTGAACGCGGGAATGTCGTCCGGATTGCGGCTCGTGATGAGGTTGCCATCGATCACGACCTCACGATCGACCCAGTCGCCGCCGGCGTTCCTCACGTCGGTCTCCAGACTGGGCCAGGACGTGAGTGTCCGGCCCTTCACGCACTCGGCCTCCACCAAGGTCCAGATCGCGTGGCAGATCGCAGCCACCGGCCGCTCGCTCGCCATGTAGTCACGCACGAAGGCGACCGCGTCCTGGTCCATGCGCAGGGCGTCCGGGTTGGCCACCCCTCCGGGCAGCACCAAGGCGCTGTAGTCCTCGGGTCGTGCTTGGCCTACCGTCTGGTCGACGGGGAACGTGTCGCCCTTGTCCAGGTGGTTGTAGGCCTGGACCCGGCCGGTCTCCGGGGAGATCAGCTCGGGCTGCCAGCCTGCCGCCTTCAACGCCTCCCACGGTTGGGTGAACTCCACCTGCTCGATGCCTTCAGCGGCGACGAGAAAGGCGATCTTGCGTGGCGATGCTTGCTGTTCCACTGTCATGAACTCCAATCCGTTGTCTCCGGTCCGTTGTCTGGCGGGCCCGCGCCGTTCAGCGCTGATCTGCTCCGGCCTCGTCGACCTCGTGCATGGCGGCCTCCTCGGCAGAGGCGCCGGCGCCGTCGATGCCGGCGTCCTCGGCAATGAGCTCGGACGTGACGTCCTCCCCCAAGCCTTGGTCCGGGGCGATGAGACGACCGGAGCGTTCGTCGCCGACCTCTCCGGAGACCGGTCCGTCGAGCACCTCGGCGTCGCGCTCGGCGTCCACCTGCTCGAAGACGTCCGGCTCCTCCTGGGCCAAGCGCTCATCGAGGGTCTCGCCCTCGATCTCCTCCAACGGGGTGACGCCCTTGGCAGTCACCCCGCGTGGGCGCTCCGGAGGCGAGAATCCCTCGTCGAGCACGTCGTCGACTCCCCGATCATCCAGGGAGTCCTGGGGTTGCAGCTGGTCCTCGCTCATGTTGCGTTCCTCCTCGTACGTCGTCTGCTGGCGACACGGGGTCGCTTGCCGGTCGACGTCGAGTCAGAGCACGTCGTCGATCTTGCCGGCAACCTTGTCCTTGGCGTGCTCGAGCTTGTCCTTCGCCTTTGCCTTGCCCTGGTCGGCCTTTCCCTCAGCCTTCAGATCGTCGTCGCCCATCGCTGCTCCGGCCGCTTCCTTGCCACGTCCGGCGAGGTCCTGGGTCTTGTTCTCGAACTTGTCATCGGCACCCATTGGGGCCACCTCCTGCTTGATTGCGGAACAATCGGACGTGGCGGTGGTACCCGAACCATCCCGATTCAATTCACCGAAGGGGTGGACGAGAGACCGACGACCCTGAGGATCTGCCCCGCCGGCGAGTTCGCGGGCGCTCGCAGGCTCAACGTGGTGCCGGTGCGCTTGCTGCGGGCGATGTAGTCGAACAACGTCTGCACCCCCGGGCTGGCCAGATGGGTGATGCCGGTGAGGTCGATGACCGCATCCGCAGTGCCGGCACGCGTGGCTCTGGTCAGCGCTGCGTCGAACAATTCCACCGACAGCTCGTCGACGGGGCCGGCGGCTGCCATCAGGCCGGGCTCGGCATACGTCTCGAGC
>DATCYH010000108.1:0-3935 GCA_036570405.1 Nocardioides sp. | reverse complement strand
CCCCGTCCGTCTCGTTGGTTGGGATCGACGCAGACTGTTGCCGTAGGTCATTGCCCAGAACGAGAACACGTTCTACTGTGGTCGCAGTCGCGTTGAGGGACGACGTGAGGGAGAAGTCACCGGGGAGGTGTCTGCGTGGGGTTTTCTGCTGTCTCCGTGGTGCGGGGACCCGGTGAGATGACCGGGATGGTCATCCAGGTGACCAAGCGAATCTTCACCCGTCCCTTCCAGTTCCGCGAGTTCATCGAGCAGGCCTGGTTCATCACGTCCGTGACGCTGATGCCGACCCTCCTGGTCTCGATCCCGTTCGGTGCGGTGATCTCGCTGCAGGTCGGGAACCTGACCGGCCAGCTCGGCGCACAGTCCTTCGCAGGTGCCACCGCCGTTCTGGCTGTGGTGCGCGAAGCGGCGCCGATCGCTGCCGCGCTGATCATCGCGGGAGCCGCGGGCTCCGCGATCTGCTCGGACATGGGGGCTCGCAAGATCCGCGAGGAGATCGATGCCATGGAGGTCCTCGGCATCGACCCACTCGAACGACTCGTCGCCCCCCCGGGTGTGCGCCACCGTCTTCGTGGCGATGATGATCAACGGCCTGGTGATCACTGCCGGCATCAGCGGCGCCTACTTCTTCACCGTGATCATCCAGGGCGGCTCGGCCGGTGCGTTCCTCTCCTCCTTCACCGCGCTGGCCACCCTGCCTGACCTGTGGATCGCCATGATCAAGGCCGCCGTGTTCGGCTGGTTGGCCGCGATCGTCGGTGCCTACAAGGGGCTCAACGCGGGTGGTGGGCCCAGCGGTGTCGGGCGGGCAGTGAACGAGTCGGTGATCGTCGCGTTCATGCTGCTGTTCTTCATGAACGCGATCATCACGGCGATCTACTTCCAAGTCGTCCCACCGCCGGGGTTGTGATGGCGACGATCACGAAGCTCGGCGCGTCCGCCCTCAAGGCCCGACGCGACAGCCTTGAGCAGGCCGGCGACCAGTTCCTCTTCTACGTGAAGGCGCTCGCCTGGACGCCGCGTGCGCTCAAGCGCTATCGACGCGAGATCCTGAACACCCTGGCCGAGGTCACCTTCGGCGCCGGTGGCCTCACCGTCATCGCCGGCACCGTGGGTGTGATCGCGTTCCTGGCGTTCTTCGCGGGCACCGAGGTCGGCATCCAGGGCTATGCGTCGCTGAGCCAGATCGGTGTGGCGAAGTTCAGTGCGTTCATCTCCGCCTACTTCAACACCCGCGAGGTGGCGCCGTTGATCTCCTCGATCGCGCTGGCCGCGACCGTGGGCTGCGGCTACACCGCCCGTCTCGGCGCGATGCGGATCTCGGAGGAGATCGACGCGCTCGAGGTGATGGGCGTGCCGTCCCTGCCCTACCTGGTCACCACACGGATGATCGCCGCCTTCATCGCCGTGATCCCGCTCTACATCGTCGCGCTCTCGGCGTCCTATCTCTCGCCGCGGTTGATCACCACGATGATGTACGGCCAGTCGTCCGGCACCTACGACCACTACTTCATCCAGTTCCTGCCGCCGATCGACATGCTCTGGTCCTTCTTCAAGCTGCTCTTCCTGGCGACCTCGATCATCCTGATCCACTGCTACTACGGCTACACGGCCTCCGGCGGCCCGGCAGGAGTCGGTACGGCGGTGGGTCGGGCGATCCGGACCTCCATCGTGTGGACCGTGGTGGCCAACTTCTTCCTGAGCTTCGCCATCTGGGGCTCGACGACCACCGTGCGGATCACGGGGTAGTCGCGATGTTGGTCAACCTTCACCACGGGAACGCAGCCGAGCACCGCCGGCTGCTCCTCTGCGGAGTGCTCTTCCTGTCCCTCATCGGGGGGCCTGCTCGCACTCTCGATCGCGGTCTACCAGAAGGCCTTCCAGCCGGTCACGATGGTGACCATCAAGGCCGATCGGGCCGGGCTGCAGCTCGCCAAGTTCGGCGACGTCCGCGTGCACGGGGCGCTGGTCGGCCAGGTGCGATCGATCGAGCAGGACGGCAAGGAGGCCTCGATCCGGGTCGGGCTCGACCCGGAGTCGGCGAAGAACATCCCGGCCAACGTGAAGGTCGAGATCATCCCGACCACCCTCTTCGGCCAGAAGTTCATCGCCTTCGTCGACCCCGAGGACGCCCCCGAGGGCTCGCTCGAAGAGGGCACGGTCATCCCCTCGAGCCGGGTGGAGACGAACGTCGAGCTGAGCCGGATCCTGGCCGACCTGTTCCCGCTGCTCCGCTCGGTCCGACCGGCCGACCTGAATGCCACCCTCAACGCCGTCTCGACGGCTCTCGACGGTCGCGGCGAGGACCTGGGCAAGACCCTCGACAAGCTGGACGGGTTCCTCACCGACATCAAGCCGCACCTGCCGACCCTGCGCAAGGACCTGGTCCTGCTGGCCGAGGTCGCCGAGACCTACTCGATCGCGGCGCCGGACCTGATCGAGGTCCTCAAGGACGTCACTGTCACCAGCAAGACCGTGATCGAGAAGAAGGAGGACCTCGGGGTCTTCTTCGCCGACCTGACCGGTCTGGCCGACACCACCACCCGGGTGCTGTCCGCCAACGAGAAGGACCTGATCCGTGCAGGCGAGCTCGCCCGGCCGGTGCTCGACCTGCTCGCGACGTACTCCCCGGAATTCCCCTGCCTGCTGCGCGGACTGGACCGCTACGACGAGCGCCTGGGCGACATGTTCTCCGGCGACCGGGTCAAGCAGTACGTCGAGCTGGGCGCCACCCAGAAGGAGGGCTACAAGGCGGAGGACCGACCGGTCTTCGGCGAGGTCGGCCACGGTCCGTGGTGCGCTGGCCTGCCGAACCCGCCCACTCCCTTCCCTCCGGGTGTCAAGCTGAAGGACGGGGACAACGGCAGCCTGGACAACTCGCCGACCTCCCTGCTGCAGGATCCCTCCAGGCTGCTCGACATCCTCGGCATCAGCCAGTCCTCCCTGTCCGGGGACGGCGTCGGACGAACCACCATGGGCTATGCCGGCACCCGTGCCGACCAGCACCTGACCAGCACCCTCCTGGGTGCCGAGGCGGGGGAGTCCCCGTCGGGATATGGGTCGCTCTCCTCGCTCCTCTACGGCCCCCTGGTGCGCGGATCGGCCGGTGAAGCCCAGTGAGTCGCAATTCCGAGACGATGGCGGCCGGCATCAAGCTGGCGATCTTCACCCTGGCCAGCATCCTGGTCACCGGCCTGCTGGCCGCGATCATGGGCAACTTCGGGTTCGGGCCGGGCAAGGTCTACAAGGCCGAGTTCACCAGCGCCAGCCAGCTCGAGAAGGGCGACGACGTCCGCGTTGCGGGGGTCGCCATCGGCGAGGTCAAGAAGGTCGAGCACTTCAAGCGCAACCGGGCACTGGTCACCTTCCGGGTGAAGGCCGACGTACCCGTCACCACGTCCACCCGGGCCGAGATCAGGTTCAAGAACCTGGTGGGCGACCGCTACCTCGCGATCGAGCCGGGCAAGAACCCCAAGGCCAAGAGGCTCGACGCGGACTCGACCATCCCGGTCGCCAACACCGAGCCCGCGCTCGACCTCACCACGCTGTTCAACGGGTTCAAGCCGCTGTTCACCGCGCTCGATCCCGACCAGGTCAACGAGCTGTCGATGAACCTGGTCCAGGTGCTGCAGGGTGAGGGCGGCACCGTGGCGAGCCTGCTGGAGAACACCGCCTCGCTCACCGGCACCCTGGCCGGTCGGGACGACCTGATCGGTGAGGTGATCACCAACCTCAGCAAGACCATGGACACCGTGAACGGGCGCAGCGGACAGCTGACCGCCCTGATCAAGGAACTGAAGGGCTGGATGAAGAACCTGGCCACCGACCGCAAGACGATCGGCGGGTCCCTCGACAACATCTCCGACCTGACCGAGGTGGTCGCCGGGTTGATCGAGGAGGCGCGCCCCTATCTGAAGGCCGACGTCGCCGAGCTC
>DATCYH010000107.1:0-2337 GCA_036570405.1 Nocardioides sp. | reverse complement strand
GTGGGCTCCCAAGGGTCGACGAAGTCGTTGTTGTCGCCCTGCAGCCTGAGGCGTCCGTCGGGCAGGACATCCACCACCCGGTGGATCACCAGCAGGTTCCCGTCAGACTTGGCTGCGGTCTTGAACGCCACGACGTCGCCCACTTGGTACCGATCGCGCTTCCGGACGATCACCAGATCGCCGGTGTGGTAGGTCGGTTCCATGCTCTCGCCCGCGACCATCACGAACGACGTGGAACCACCGAGCGACGGGGGGCGAAGGTAGGTCCACCATCCAAGCAGCAGCGCGACGAGAAGGAGGTAGCTCGCTGCCTGGGTGGCCCAGCGCAGTCGTCCTCTCACCGTGGTCAGCGTCATGCTCGGGTCCGTTCCGTCAGTCATCGCAAAACGTCGCTGTGGTGTCCCGGACTTGCCGGGACACCACAAGCGGTCGTCAGCTATCTCTTGGCTCAGGGCGTGCTGTGGATCAGCATGCGGAAGCCGGTCAGGTCCGCTGCCTGGGTGCCGGCCGGGAGCGTGATGCCCAGCGAGCCGGTCGCGCTCAGCTTCACCGTCTGGTTGTTCACGCCGAGCGTGATCGCGCTGGTTGCGGCGCCGTCTGCGGACGAGATGATGCCACTGGCCCGCAGCGGAATCGCGTCATTGAACGAGACGACGATCTTCTTGCCCTCACAGGCAGTGTCGATGTCGTTGATCTTGGCCGACGTGATGCCGCCGGTGTGCTCCGGCGCGTACGACAGGTAGACGCCGTCGGCGTCGCAGGTGAGGTCGGTGTCGACGCCGCTCTGCATGACGCCACCGTCGACGGTCAGGACTGAGGCCGCACCGGCCACGGCGCCCGTCATGGTCAGGCCGGCCAGGACGGCCAGGAGGATTCGCTTCATATCGTGCATTGCTCCTTGTTGGAGATCACCGTCCGGTTTCGCCGGGCCGGGGTCGAGCGCTCGCCGACGTGCTGACGATGACTCGTCGCACCCGATGCCCGAATCCCCACAATCGATGAATTCGGCGAGATACGCGAGTGTCGAGAAGCGACAGCGGTTGCTCAGCGACTCAGGCATCCGGTGGGCGGTCGAATCGTGCCGATCCCTCCTACGCTCGGCTGGTGGACGCGCAGTCGGTGGTTCGGATCGTGGCGCCGGCGGGTGACTCCGAGCTGGCGGCGGATCTGCTGTGGCAGGCGGGGGCATCGGCGGTCGGGTTCGACGAGCGGGACGACGGCACCGTCGTGCTCACCGCTGATGTGGCTCATCCGCCGGCGGAGGTCCCTTCGGCATGGAACGTCGAGCTGCTCGAGGTCGATCCGGGGGAGGGGCTCGACGCCTGGCGCGAGTTCGCCCAGCCGGTGCGGGCCGGACGGCGGATCGTCCTCCATCCGGCGTGGCTGCCGCGAGAGGCGGACGACGATGACATCGTCGTGCTGCTCGATGCGGGGCGCTCCTTCGGGTCCGGGTCGCACCCAACGACGCGGCTGGTGCTCGCTTCGTTGGAGGACCAACTCGTCGGCGGCGAGCACGTGCTCGACGTGGGGTGCGGCAGCGGAGTGCTGTCGATCGGTGCCTGCCTGCTCGGCGCCGCGAGCGCCGTCGGCATCGACATCGATCCCGCAGCGGTCGACGCCACGGCGGCCAACGCCGAGCGCAACGGCGTGAGCGCCCGCGTGCGCGCCGGCGCCACACCCGTGCACGAGATCGACGGGACCTTCGACGTGTTGCTGGCCAACATCGGTGGCCGGGTGGTGCGCGAGCTGCACGACGACCTCGTGGCCCGCGCCCGTCCAGGTGGGCTCGTCGTGCTCGCCGGCTTCCTGGACGAACAGGTCGAGGGTGTGGCGCTGGCGTACGCGTCCTGCAATGAGGTGGATCGCCGCAGCGAGGATGGCTGGACGGTGCTCACCCTTCAGACCTGACGGCCCGGTCAGCTCAGTGGCTCGAGCCGTCAGCGTCGTCGCCACCGCGAGAGCTGCCGCGGTGCTGCTTCTTGCTGCGTAGGAGGTTGTGGAAGTCGCAGCCCCAGTCGCCGTTCTCCTGGGTGGTCTCGCCGCCCTTGGACCACTCGTGGATGTGGTCGACCTGCGGCCGGCGGGGCAGCTCGTCGCAGGTGGGGTGCCAGCAGGTTCGGTTGGCGACCTCGAGACCGCGGCGGAGGCCGCCCCGGAAGAAGCGGCGTTGCGCTCCTACATCGAGAACCCGTGACCTGCCGTCGAAGACGATGCGCTCGACGTCGGCCTCGGTGAGGTGGCGGGCGGCAGTGCCTGGGGTGAGCTGAGCGCGGTTCCACATCTCGAGCACCGGACCGCGCAGGGTCTCGTAGTCGACGAGGACCGTGAAGAGCGGTG
>DATCYH010000106.1:0-2213 GCA_036570405.1 Nocardioides sp. | reverse complement strand
CCGCGGCGAGGCCGTGGCCGAGATGAAGGCCGACGGCATCGAGTACGACGAGCGGATGGCGCTGCTCGAGGAGATCAGCTGGCCGCAACCCTTGGCCGAGCTGCTCGGAGCCACCTACGAGATCTATCGGGAGACCCATCCTTGGCTGCCCGAGGACGGGCTGGGGCCGAAGTCGATCGTGCGGGAGATGTATTCCCAGGGGATGAGCTTCACCGACTTCGTCGGGCGCTATCAGCTGGGACGCTCGGAGGGCCTGGTCCTGCGCTATCTGACCGATGCCTACCGGACCCTGCGGCACACGGTCCCCGAGTCGCACCGGACCCCCGAGCTGGAGGACCTGGTCGAATGGCTGGGGGAGACCGTGCGGCAGACGGACTCGTCGTTGCTGGACGAGTGGGAGGCGCTGACGGACCCCGACCGGATCGCCGAGGTGATCCAGGGAGCCCCGGCGCCGTCACGACCGTTGAGTCGTCAGGAGCGCCCGTTCCGGGTGATGATCCGCAACGCGATGTTCAACCGCGTCCTGCTCGCAGCCCGCGACGACCTCGACGGCTTGATGCGGGCCGAGCGGGAGCTGGCTGATCTCTTCGATCCTCCGCGTGACGTCGGGATGACCCGGTCCGAGTGGGACCGGGCGCTCGAGGACTACTACCAGGAGCACGACTCGATCGGCACCGCCGGCGACGCACGTGGTCCGGCGCTGCTCCAGATCAAGGAGACCGGTCGCACCTGGGAGGTCAGGCAGGTGATCGACGACCCCGAGGGGCACCGCGACTGGATCATCGAGGCAGCGGTGGACCTGGATGCCTCGGACAGCCTGGGCCAGGCGATCGTCACCTCGGTGGGCATGCGGAGGTTGTGAGAACGGGCCCCGTTCATCCACAGGATTGTGCACAGGCGCGCCTCATCCTGTGCAACTGAGCGGTGGGCGGTGCACAGGCCATGCACAGATTCCTCAACGAGGACAGGGATCCCGGGGCCAGTCTTGTTCAGCAGGACCCCCGGCCCTAGAGTCGCGGGAACGACGCGGGACACTTGTCGTCGAGTCGACAAAATCTTCATGGAGCATCAAGGAGCGGCAGATGAGTGGTGGCGGAAATTTCCCCGGTCTGAGCGGCACTGGCGCTCCGGAGATGCCGCCCCTGGTCCGAACTCCCCCTTCCCCTGGAGACAACCACGTGACTGACCCCCTGCCCTTCCGTCCGCGCACCGAGGACGCCCCGCTGATCGAGTCGAAGGCCGAGGCCACGCTCGGCCCCACCGGCCGGCCGATGCCGTTCCTGCCCGAGCCGGGGCCGGTGAGCGAGCACGGCAAGGCTCGGATCATCTCGATGTGCAACCAGAAGGGTGGCGTGGGCAAGACCACCACCACCATCAACCTCGGTGCCTCGCTGGCCGAGTACGGCCGCAAGGTCCTGCTCGTCGACTTCGACCCGCAGGGCTCCCTCTCGGTGGGCCTGGGGCTCAACCCGCACGAGATGGACCTGAGCATCTACAACCTGCTCATGGAACGTGACGTCACCTTCGACGACGTCGTGGTCCCCAGCGGCGTGCCCGGCATGGACCTGCTGCCGTCCAACATCGACCTGTCCGCGGCCGAGGTGCAACTGGTCCACGAGGTGGCCCGTGAGCAGACGCTGCAGCGGGTGCTCGCGCCGGCCATCGACAAGTACGACGTGATCCTGATCGACTGCCAGCCGTCGCTCGGACTGTTGACGGTGAACGCACTGACCGCCTCAGACGGCGTCATCGTCCCGCTCGAGTGCGAATACTTCGCGCTCCGCGGAGTCGCGCTGCTCAAGACCACCATCGACAAGGTGCAGGAGCGACTCAACCCGAAGCTGGAGATCGACGGCGTGCTAGGCACGATGTTCGACGGCCGCACCCTGCACAGCCGGGAGGTGATGGAGCGACTCGTGCACGCCTGGGGCGAGAAGGTCTTCCACACCGTGATCCGTCGGACGATCAAGTTCTCAGACTCCACGGTGGCCGGTGAGCCGATCACCAGCTATGCCTCGTCCTCGGCCGGAGCAGAGTCCTACCGCCAGTTGGCGAGGGAGGTGCTGGCGCGTGTCTCGACGAGTGAGTCTGCCCGCGGCTGACGACCTCTTCCGACCCACCTCCACCACGACCGGGAACAGCGACCCAGCACCCAAGCTCGCGGCCGCCCCGGAGCCCATGGAGGACGAGGCGGAGGAGCCGACCCCCCGACG
>DATCYH010000105.1:0-2265 GCA_036570405.1 Nocardioides sp. | reverse complement strand
CTGCCGGCTCCAGCCAGAAGGTGTCCTGCATGGTGCGGGCGGGGTGGTCGGCGCCCATGTTCAGCGCGTCGAAGTTGAGCCACTCGGCCTCGACCTGCGGCCCCTCTGCGACCCCCCAGCCCATCGATACGAAGACGTCGGCGATCCGCTCGGACATCATCGTGATCGGGTGGCGGGCGCCCTTGACGGCGCGGTCGGTCGGCAGCGTGACGTCGACGGTCTCCTCGACCAGCATCCGCTCCTCGTGCTCGGCCTCGAGCACGACCGTGCGCTCACCGAGGGCCTTGTTGACCATCCCGCGTGCCTTGCCGAGCCGGGCGCCGGCGTCCTTGCGGGCCTGCGGCGGCAACGCGCCGATCTCACGGTTGGCCAGCGCCAGCGGCGACCGGTCCCCGGCGTGGTCGAGGCGCACCTGCTTCAGCTCCTCGAGGTCGCTCGCCGATGCGATCGCCTCGAGCGCTGCATCGCGCATGGCCTCGACCTCGTCTGCGCGCAGGGGCGTGACCTCGACAGGGTCGTATTCGGTGTTCGGTCCCGACATGACTGCCTTCCGGGAGAGAGATGGGGATGGATAGAGTCTAGGAAGCGCCACCGGTGCTCTGCGAGCGGGTTTGCCTTGAGCGCCACGACGTACGCCGTCTCAGGCGTGGCGCAGGTCCTCGCTCGGCCAATCAATCGTGATCCGGGCCCCACCGCCGGGCGCATCCGTGATCCGCAGGGCACCCCCGTGGGCACGGACCAGGCCGTTGACCAGATACATGCCCAACCCGGATCCGCCGCGCTCGCCGTGGGTCCAGAACTTGGTCAGGACCCGGCGCCGCATCTCCGGCGGGATCCCGGTGCCCTGGTCGTCCACGGTCATCCGCACTCCCGGGAAGGCGGCGTCGTCGTCGAGGGCACACATCGTGATCCGGACGGTCCCCTCGCCGTGGCGTACGCCGTTCTCGACCAAGTTGGTGATCACCTGGGTGAACTTGTCGGGATCGACATGGACCTGGGGCAGGTCGGGTTCCGCATCGAGCTCGATGGGTCGCGAGGTGCCGGCGGCGACCAAGTCGACCACCCGGCCGACCAGGATGACGGAATCGCTGGGGCGCGGATACATCGAGAGCCGCCCGGTGTCGATGCGAGCCACGTCCAGCAGCTCGGCGATCAGTCGCGAGAGCCGTTCGGAGTCGGCGCTGACGGTGGTGAGCATCAGCTTCTTCTGCTCGTCGTTGAGCTTGTCCCACTTGTTCAACAAGACTTGGACGAACCCCCTGACCCCGGTCAGCGGCGAGCGCAGCTCATGGGCGACGGTGGCCACCAGGTCCGAGCGCTCGCGGTCCAGTCGGGCGCGGCCCCGGCCCGAACGGATGCTGACCGCGACGCGATCGATCTCGCCCGTCGTCCCGGACCGGTGGATGCCGGTCGCCACCAGGACCTCGCTGCCGTCGGTGAGCACCCAGGACTGCTCCGGGATGCCGCGGCGGATGTTGATCCCGACGTAGGGCTGGTTCACGTCGTACCAGTCGCGGCCCTCCTGGTCCTGGAGCCGCATTGCCGTGGCCAGCTGCTGGCCCACCGCGGCACCGAGCTGTTCGCGGGCCTTGGAGTTGGCATGGGTCACCACGCCGCTGCCGTCGGCGATGAGGATCGCGTCTGGGAGCGCGTCGAGGCCCAGCTGGACGCTCTCGCGGGTCGGAGACGGCTGGAGCGTCGGTTGCGGGTCCACAGTCGTCAGGTGAGCTGTGCCTTGGCGAGCTTTGCCTCGCGGCGCACCTCGCGGGCGAGTCGCTTGGCGTCCTTGCGGACGACCCGGGTGGCGTTGCCCGCGCGCCAGGCGAGGCCGGGCTTGCCCTCGGTGTCGGCGCCGGCAAGGAGCAGGCCGCCGAGGACGGAGGCATTGGTGAAGAACGCCAGCCGGTGCTGCTTCTTGGCGGCGGGGTCGCTCTCCGCCCAGAAGGCGTGTCCGGCCAGCGTGGTGGGCACCAGGCTGCCGGCCAGGGTCAGTGCGGCGACACGGGGCATCCGGCCGGTGGCCAGTGCCGAGGCGGCGACCAGCTGCACGCCCGCGTTGAGACGGACGAATGCCTTGGCGTCGAGCTGGCCTGCACCGGGCACGACCCGGTCGGCGAGGGGTGCGACCCGATCGGTCATCCGGGCCGCCTTCGGGGCGATCAGCTCGGCGTTCTTGAGTGCGTTGGCGGCGCCGACGAAGAACACCGATGCGAGCAGCGGGCGGGCGATGAGGCGAACAGGAGTCATGCCCCATTCATACCGGAT
>DATCYH010000104.1:0-10188 GCA_036570405.1 Nocardioides sp. | reverse complement strand
CGAAGTGGGTCTCGCCGGTGTGCGCCTCGAGGAGCTCGGCGATTCGTAGGGCGGCGGCGTTGATGAGCTCGTCGTCAGTCATCAGGCCCGCGCCCTAGCAAGAGCTTGCGCGGAGCGCGAAGAGGTTCCTGCAGCTCGCATGTTCTGTCGGAGGTTTCTCAGTCCGAGCCGGTCAATCATGACTTCCGCAATCTCTTGTCCATCGAGGTAGAGGTGAACATGTTGCGTGCCTCCAGCGATCGTGGCGTCGGGCCCTCCGATTCCTGCCGACGCCGCCATGGCGACCGACTTCTCTCGGGGGTAGACCGCGCTTCCGCGTGGCAGGTCGACGAGCTCGGGGCCGCGCTCACCGACCCAGGTCATGCCGCCCTTCCAGTACGGAGTGCCCTTGGCGTTATTGCCCCACGGGGAGACGTTAACTGCGACAGTGCGGCGCACGCTTGCCATGGCTTCTCGCACTCTTGCGAGCGCGGCCTCGGCCTGTCCGGTGTCGGCGAGGATCGTCGCTGTGTAGGTGCCGGAGTAGGCGTCAGCCTTCCCGGCGGCGATCCCGAGGCCCTCAGCGATCCGGTCGGCCTGCTCACGGGTCAGGCGACCGGAGGCGACCCACTCGTCGAGCCGGCGACGTGCGCCGTCCATCGAGACCGAGCCTTCCTCCATCGCCTTAGCGAGACCGAGCGCAGCGCTGTCTGAAGCGATCACCGCCTGGGCCAGGTCCTGCTCCGCGGCCTCGAGCTCGCCGGCCTTGGCGCTGCCGGACGTCTTGAGCTCGTTGACCTTCGCCTGTGCGTCAGCCTCGCTGGCAAGAGCGTCTGTCATCGCGAACAGCGGGTCAAACAGGCCCTTGAGCGCCGAGTCGTAAGCACCGAGGGCGCTGGTCACTGCCTCGGTCGCCTCGGCGTTCGCCTCGAGCGGGCCGACAGCGGCCGCCTGCTGCTCGTTGTAGAGCGCCTGGTCCTTGGTGGCCTGGACGTCGCCCTGGCGCTTACCCTCCGTGATCTCACGGAGCTCGGCGATCTTCTCGCTGTCGACGCCGGCCGCTTCGGCGTGCTCGATCATCCGCTCGGCAGCGATCACGTTCGTGTCGGCCAGGTCCTTGACGACGCCGTCGAGCTTGCCCCACTGGTCGAGCACCCCAGCGAGGCCCTGGATCTCCTGCTCCTCAGCGGCCGACAGGTCCCCGAGCGCGGTGGCGAGCTCGTCGATGTTGATCTTCGCTTCGGTCAGTCCCTGGATCGTCTTGCCGAGCTGCCAGCCGGCCAGGGCGACGCCGACGACGACGCCGGCCTTGCCGAGCTTGTTCAGCCCGCCGGTTGAGTTCGTCACGAGCCTGCTTAGGCCGGAGAGGTGCTCGCGGGCCTCGATCGCCTTGCCGACCACGATCGACAGGCCGCCGGCGGCGGTGAGACCGATGGCGCCGAAGGTGACGAGCTTCGACAGCATCCCGCCGGAGGCGTCATCGATCGACATGAAGCCGCTCGCGACCTTGGCCGCGCCGGAGGCGACGTCAGCCATGATCGGCGCCATCGTCTGACCGAGGGTCGCCTTGGCGTTCTCCATCTCAGCAGTGGCGATCTGCATCGACCCGGAAGCCGTGTCGGCCTCCCGGGCGAACTGGCCCTGGGCGTCTGCGGACTGCTCGGTGATGAGAGCGAGGAGGGCCTGCGCCTTGGCGTTCTCGTCGACCGAGGTCGTAGAAGCAGCAAGGCCCATCTCGACGGCCTTGGCGTTGACCGCGCTGGCCTTGAGGTTGAGATTGAACCGTTCGGCAGGGTCTGCCTCACCACGGAACGCTGCACCAAGAGCGCCGACAGCCTCAGCCGTCGTACCGCCATAGGTGGCCGCCAGATCCGCCGCAACCTGGGTGAGGTTGGCCGACTGCTCCGCGGCAGTGTCGACATCGAACCCCATCCGCTTGAGGTTTCCGCCGATGCTGGTGGTGGCCTCACGGAACGCCCGCTCCGAGAGCCCCATCTTCTCGGCGGCGGTGTCGCCGTAGCGCTCGATCGTGGATGCCGCATCACCGAAGACGGCCTCGGTGCCACCAACGGACTGCTCGAGGTCGGATGCGGCGTGGCCGGCGTTGACCAGGCCAGAGACGACAAGCGCCCCGGAGGCGAGCGCCACGGTGCCGAACTTCTGCAACCCGCGGCCGGCCTTGTCGAGGCGGCTCTCCGTCTCACCGAGGTTCCTCTTCGCGCCGGCACCGAGCTGCTCGAGCCCGGTGACCGCGCCCTTGGTGTCGGCCTCGACGATGAGGCGCAGCAGCTCAGATGCGGCCATCAGCGCGTTCCCAGTCGGTAGATCCGCTCGGCCCACTTGCGGCGACCGAGCTCACGCCAATCAACGCCATTGGCCTCACACCAGCGTCGGCGCTCTGCATACCAGCGCTGGTGCGCGACGACCCCACGCCACACGCCCTCGTCTCGGACCGTGCGAACTGAAGCCGGGGGCAAGTCCTCGACCGGCCAGTCGTGCTCACGGAACCGCTCGAGCTCGATCGGCATGCCGCCGGGCGCACGAGGCTGCTCACGACGTCTCACGAGACAGCCCCCCGGATGCCGTACACGCCACGGGCGCCGCCTCGGCGCTGAGGACGCCGGGCAGGCGTGCCGAGCGCTCCCTCTTCACCAGCGGGCAGGCGAAGCGCAGCCAGGAGGCGAGCAAGCGCGATCCTCTGCTGGCGCATCTCGACGACACCGGGGTGTGCCTTGCCGTCGCGCATCACTCCGTCGCGGGAAACGCACGTTTCGAGCTCCTCGAGCATGTCGACCGTGCGGCATGCCTGCAGCAACAGGAGCTCCTCGTGGCGCTCGAGGTCGTAGTCGTCGACGATGCTGCGCCAGAGCGACTGACCAGCGTGAGCGAGGCCCAGGGCAGCGAACTCGTTCGTTTCAGGCCTCGCATTGTTCTTGGCGGGTGGCGAAGGGTGCTGCTCGGGAGCCCGTCGTTCCGTTGGCGGGGAGCCCCCCTCCTCCCGGCCATCCCGGTCGGCCTTGGTGTTGGCGTTGCCGTGCCTTGAGGTCGCAGAGCGTGGACGTTGCGCCTTGCGTGTTCGATCGGAGTTGGACTTGTCGGCCATGGCGTTCACCGGTGCTGCCGTAGGGCGCGGGCGTTGCGGTCTCGGATGACCCGCAGGCTTCGATCGGGCTGATTGATTCCGGCGCTGATTGCGACGAAGCGCAGGTACTCGTTGACGAGCTGCTTGCTGTCGTCGTCATCGCTGGCGCTCAGGCTGGTGAGGCCGAGTGTGCGGCTGCCGATACCAGCGCCTCGCAGCACGGGCGACACCTCGTGGACTCGAACGCCGGGTGCTCCGGACTTGAGCGGCTGCAGGAAGCGCACAGGGCGCCCGTTCACCTCCCCCGGCCGGCTCCCACCCCGGGCGATGCTGAAGCCATAGGAGTACTCCTGCAGGGCCGGGGGGTTCTCGAGGTCGAAGCGGATCGCCTCGTGCCACTGGCGGGCTGGCTCGATCTTGAGGTTGAGCTTGAAATCGACGACGGCCTCGTTGGCGACCTCTCGAATGACGGCCTTGCCGAGAGGGACGTGCTTCCAGTCGTGGCTCGGCACGATGGCGGCGTGCTGTGTCCCGAAGAACCCGGGCAGCGTCACATCCCCGTCATGGTCCATTTCGTTGAGCGTCGCAACGACAAAGCGCCCCTCGGCAACGTCTCCCCCTTCGTTCGACACGCTCTTGATGAGCGGAACGAAGGACTTGTACTCGACTGTCATCGCCGGCCCCGGCCGATGACCTCGCGCACGAGGCGGCGGTTCCTAGTGGAACGCTCCTCGTTCTTGGCGGCTGTGTTCGCGTCGGCCATCGCTACCTGCTCGGCCCAGTTGCGTCGGGCTTCGTAGGACTGTCGGGCCTCGCTGTACGCACGTCGGGCCTTCTGTAGCCGCTCCTCGGGCTCGGCTAGCTCCTCTCGAGCGGCCTCCCAGGCCCGCTGGAGCCGAGCCAGCTCGTCGCGACTAGCGCCCTTCGTCTGGGCTCGGATGACCAGGAGACCGATCTCGTCTACCGCGTCGCGGGCCACGGTGAAGTCGTCGAGCGCAGCGTCGGCTTCGATCCCTGCGGTGATGACCTCGGGCGGGAGCTCGGCTGGGAGCTCTTCCTTCGTCTCAGCGAAGGCCATGAACTCGCTCGGGCTGAACGGGCCCTTGTTCCCGGCGGCGTGGGCGTTGCAGCGTGGACATCCACACGGTTCCTTGCGCATCAGCGCTGCTCCTCCTCGTAGTCGAGCTGGCGGTGGATCACGTGGGTCAGGTCTGAGATCTGCTCGAGGAGCTCAAGCGCTTCGGTCTCGTTCACGGCGCTCCACCTCGGCAAGGACCCGGTCCCGCTCGAACACCCAGGACCCGCCGACCTTGTGGTGGCCGAGGCCCGACACCGCGAGCTGCCTCGCTCGGCGACCTGTGACCCCGAGAAGGTCGGCCACTTCGTCACACGACATGAAGTCATGCTCGGAGTGTGAGGCCATTTCCGGCTCGGCGACTTCCGGGCTTCCGTTTGCGGAAACGAGGTGACCGTGCCGGCGGCTGCGCCACTTGTCGGCGGCGAGTTGGATCGCCTCGATGGTGGCCAGCACGTTCTCCTGGTCGTGCGGGTGGAGGTTAGAGAACTCCGACGTGGCCGAGACGCGGCGGAGCAGCATCGCGAGGAACGCAGCGGGGTGCCCTGACACGTAGGCGCCGGAGTCGATGTACGGGACAGGGCGGCTCACAACGCAGCCCAGCCAGCAAATCCGAGGTCACGGGTTACGCAGGGCCGAATCGACGTGGCGAAGGGTGCTGCTCGGCGGGGCGTGATCCCGTTGCGATCCCACCCCCTCCCTCCCCGGGCCCCGCTCATGGCTGCGTCCTCGGAAGCTCGGGCGCGGTGACGAGCCGCAGCGCGACGAGGTGACTGCAGCGATCGGTGCGCACTTCGCATGTGCAGGACCAGGTGCCGTGGCGGTAGGTGGCGAGGTGGATGGTTCCGTCGCCTCGGATGCTGGCGTCGACACGTCCGGCAGAGGCGTGGGTGATGACGACGCGTCCTTCGGTGAGGTAGCGCCGGCCCTTGGCTGCTGCGTTCTCCCTCATGCCAGGCCTCGCCTTGGCTGAGCGTTGCGGCCCGCTTCAGGGACCGGGGCGAGGTGGCGTTGCTGCTCGGGGTAGACGGTCCAGCACGAGGTGCAGAGCAGGACTGCCTTGGGCGGGATCTTGCCGCGCGGGGTGGCGTTCCCCCCGATGGTGTCGGGCTGCAGGGCGACGCGGCAGAGCGGGCAGTACTTCATACCTCGACCACCCCCCGCCGCTGCCACGTCCTCGAGGATGCGCAGCCGCAGTGGTAGCCGGTGCTCGTGGTGCCTGTGCCCTGGCATCGCTCGCATGCGGGCTCGCGTCCACCGGGTTCGCCTAGGTGTGCCTTGAGGAGCTTGACGAGCTCACCAGCGAAGGGAACCGACGCAGCGGGGACGGTGTCCAGCGCTGTGCGCATCGCTTCTTCGTCGTGGGTCGCGCTGAGGGCTGCGACCTTGGCTTCGAGCTCCGCCTCCTGGGCGTATGTGTCGACCTTGAGGGGCACCTTCAGCTTCGAGAGCGCCAGGTCCGCGACACACACTTGTAGATGCCTGTCAGTGAAACCCTCTGTAGTGGGCACCCCGGTGCCGGTTGAGGTGCCTCCGCGTGCCGGTTGAGGTGCCTCCAGGTTCCGGTTGAGACTTGTCTCTACTGGCTCGGGGGTTCCGGTTGACTCATCTCTCAATAGGCACATGCGCGCCGGTAGAGATGCCCGATAGACGGAGCTCACGCCGAGTCCGTCGCCCTGCCGATGACCGCGCCTCGTGCGCTCCAGCCATCCCTCCTCGACGGCAGCAGAGAGGTGCTTCCTGACGGTGCGCGACCCCTGCCCGGATGCCCTAGCGAGGGTCGCCTGGCTGGCCGACGCGCTGGAGCCATCCGAGCTCATGTAGGTGCCGAGCACCAGGAGCACGAGCAGGCGCGTCCCGGTTGGCCCTCCATCGCTGCGAAGTGCCCGTTCCCACTGGAACCGCGTCGGCGCCGTCACAGCAGAGCCGCTCTCAGCTCGGCACGCTCGGCGGCCTCGAGGGAGACCACGGCGTCGTAGGTGGACTCGTCCCAGTAGTCGGCGATGGCGTCGCCGTAGAGCTGCTGCAGCACCTCCGGCGGGACCGCATCGAGCTCGACCTGCACGAGGGTGCCGTGGCGCTCCACGAACCGGCTCGCGCGGCTGTCTGTCGCCTTGCCCATCGCCGGCGGGAGGTCGTACTCGGTGACCTGCTCCGCGTTGAGAGCGACCCTTACGACCTTGGCGAAGCAGTCCGTGCGGGCCGTGAAGTCACGGTCGATGTCCTCGCCGCTCGGGTCGAAGTCGCCCGCGTAGAGGAGCACCGCGGGCCTGTCTTGGGCCTCGACGTCGCGCACGACCTCCTTGACGTAGGTCTGGCTCGAGTAGCCACCCAGAGCGAGGATCGGGATGCCCAACGCCCCGAACCACGACTGCAGCTGCATGACCAGGCCGGCCTTCTCGACACCGACGTAGATGGACACGTCCTGTCCCTCGGTCCGGTCTCGCCGGTACACCCTCACCAGGTAGTCGATGGCCTCGGCCGTGCCATCGAAGTGGCCGTAGCGGTGGATGCTCCGCCCGCGGTCGATCAGGTCGGGGAAGACGTCATCTCGTCGGGCCTGGGCCGTCCTGCTCGACAGGCTCTTGTAGGCGCTGCTCGTGTTGACCAGCGTCTGGTTCGCCACCAGGCGGTAGAAGAGCTGCCGCAGGGTGACGCCGGTCGTGTAGCTCTCGACGATCGCCTTGGCCTCTGCGAGCACGGTCGGCCAGTCGATGCGCTCAGCCATCTGACGCCACCCAGACGATCGCGTCGACATGCCGGCGCGTCTTGCGGGTGCGTCCGCTGTCAGTGACGAGGCCAGCGCGAGCGAGGTCGCATCGGCGCTTGCTGACGGAGCCGGGCGACTGCTCGTAGAGCTCCTGCTGTAGCTCGTCGTCGGTTCGGCCGTCGTCTGCCTCGGAGATCATGGCCAGGATCAGGCGGGCCAGCGGTGAACGAGGTCCTGTCGTCGTTCGCTTGGCCGCTTGCTGTGAGGTCTCAGGGTGCGTCAGGCCAGCGTCGAGCGGCTCACACGGACGATGGACGGGGCGCCCGTCGTCGCCGACGTTGAGCGTCGGCTTCGAGCACACCCAGCACAGGGGGATGCTCGGAGGGTTCGGCTGGTCGGTTGTATCTTCGGTGAAGAGCGAGTGAGTGCTGGAAGCGGGGCCCCTGTGGCGGGGGCCTCGTTCCGCGTCAGGCGGAGACACCTCACGCCACCGCCTGGGGCTGGGAGAGGGTCTGCTTGGCGGCCTCGAGATCGGCGAGCGTGGTGCCGCTGGGGATGCGAGCGATGTCGACCTTGCCGTTGTCATCGACCACCTCGAGCAGGGCCCTCACTCGCTCCGGCGCCGCGGAGTTGGATCGCAGGCGCGAGACGAAATCATCGAGGTCGTCGGCGGCGATGAGACGGGCCTTGCCAATCTGCGTCGATGCCAGCTCGCCGGTGGCGAGCAGATCGAAGAGCTTCGTCTTGCCGATGTTGAGCCGGGCACAAGCCTCGGCGGTTGAGTAGAGCAGTCGTTCGGCCAATTGCGGACCTCCCAGTAGGCGTCCCCGGTTCGTCCGGGTTCACCGCCTACTCTGGATGTCATGGTTTAGGAGGCCGTAAATTATGACACTGCTCACCGTGACCGAAGCGCTGAGATCGGTGGAGGGGGCGCTCGGCGCCTCCCTTCCGAAGACACTCATCCAGCGGCTGAAGACCGACCCGGAGTTCCGCGGCTACCGCGACGGCGTGTCACTCCTCGAGGACGTCGTCGACATGGTTGGTCGTTGGCGGGCCGAGTTCGATCTCACGCGGCAGCAGGCCGGCGAGAGCACGGTCGGGACGGAAGCAGAGAGTGCCTACAGGCGTGCCCGCTCGATGGTCGAGTACAAGCTCGCCCAGCGGAACCCAGCGGTTCAGGCCTTCCGTGCCCAGCACCTCCGTGAGCTCCTCGACGCCGATGACGTCGGCCCGTGGATAGCACGCCAGGCCAAGGTGGACGGACCGCCGACGCGATTTGCCACCGTGCCACTCCCTGATGATTGGGATCGCGGGGATCCGGTACCGCAGATTCCGGCGGTGCTTTACGAGGTGAGGACGCTGACCTACCCCAGTGAAGACGACTGGGCTGCCAACGTCTCGGTGCGGAGCGACGGCGTCCTCGGCGAGCTACTCAGGATCAGCGAGGGGCTGGCCTTCGCTCACGGGTGGCACCCCGGCCAGGCGACCAGCTTTGTCCTCGCAGACACTGTCCCGCTGATCTCCACGTTGGCGGTGACATCGCCGGCGGCCGCCGGGAAGCTCCCCGGCCCGGTCACTCTCAAGGCCTCCATCGAGACGTCAGAGGAGAGCCTGCTCCTGGCATTTCGTCGCGCTCGGGAGAAGCAGCTCGGGCGACGCCACCGCGCCCTCCCGCCACATATCTGGCAGGTGCTTGAGTTCGCGGCAGCGACCGAGTTCCGCACCTGGGGCCACCTCCGTCGCGCGTGGAACCGTGAGCACGGCGAGATGGTGCGCTACTCGAGCGACCGGACCTTCGCGCAGGCAGTGAAGTCAGCCCAGAACCGTCTGGGCGTGCGAGTCGTCGCCGTCACCGAAGACGACTGACCCCGCTCCTACCATCGCGCGTTCATCGCGCGTCCGCAGCGAATCGGTGGGGTTCGCCTCAGTTCACGAGACTGCCCTGACCTGTGCTTTCAAGTCGGAGTCGTTCGCATCAGTTCACCGGGGTGACTCTTGTAAAGAAGATGTCGTCGGTTCGAATCCGACACCCGGCTCCAGATCGCCCAGCAGCGCTCAGGCGATGAGCGCGAGGTCGTCGGCCCGGTCGGCGTCGGCCCGCTCGCTGAGGTGCACCTCGAGCTTGCGCTTGATGCGCTGCAGGGCGTTGTCGATCGACTTCACGTGACGGCCGATGTGGTCGCCGATCTCCTGGTAGCTCTTGCCCTCGACGTAGAGGGTGAGCACCTGGACCTCGAGCTCGGAGAGCACGTCGGCGAGGCGGTGGCGCATGGCCTCGAAGCGCTCGTCGGCCACGATGCGATCCGCGGGATCGGTGTCGTGGTGGTTGACGTGGATGAGCTCCTCGACGGTGCGCTCGTGGCTGTCGTCGCCGCTGCGACCACCGGAGATCGAGACGTACTGGTTGAGCGCCTGGTGCTTCTGGCGGGTGGCCGTCTTGATGGCGGTGATGATCTGGCGGGTGATGCACAGCTCGGCGAAGGCCCGGAACGACGACTGGTGCTGCGGGCGGAAGTCACGGGCGGCCTTGTAGAGGCCGATCAGCGCCTCCTGCTCCACGTCGTCGCTGTCGGCGCCGACCAGGAAGTAGCTGCGGGCCTTGGCCCGAGCGAAGCGCCGGTACCTGGTGAGCATGACCTGGAGGCTGTCCTGGCATCCGCTCTGGAAGCGGGCGGCCAGCTCGATGTCGGTCAGGTTGGTCAGGGTGGCGTGCGCTTGGATTCCCATGGTGTGCTCCTGGTGCTGTGACGTGTGGTGCGGCTGTTGCTTACTCGGGGTAGCAGAAGTGACTAGTCAGGTTGAACCATGCCACGACGGTTGTGTCAATGGTCACGCAGGAGATTCTGCATGATCGTCGAGCGCGAATCGGAATCGAGTGCGCGAACCAGCAGAACCGGAAGCAACAAGTCACCGCGACGAACTAGTCACCCCTGACCAGGCCGCCCTCCCCGAGGAGGGCCCAGGACGCAGGAGGGGTCAGCGCCGGGTGCGGGCCCGCGCCACCTCGAAGCAGGCGAGGGCGGCCGCGGCGGCGACGTTCAGCGACGCTACGGAGCCGCCGAGGGGGATGCTGACCACCTCGTCGCAGCGCTGGCGGGCCAGACGGGAGAGGCCGGAGCCTTCCGCTCCGAGCACCAGCGCGATCGGGCCATCCGCGGCGGGGAGGTCCCAGAGGCTGGTGGTGCCGTCGGCGTCGAGCCCGACGACCCAGACCTCGTGCTTGCGCAGCTCCTGCAGCGCGGTGGGCAGCCCGCCGACGATGGCGAACGGCAGGTGCTCGACCGCTCCGGCCGCGGCCTTGGTGACCGTGGGCGTGACGTGCACGGCACGGTGCCGGGGCAG
>DATCYH010000103.1:0-4123 GCA_036570405.1 Nocardioides sp. | reverse complement strand
ATCCGGTCTGGCCAGCAGTGCTCGGTCACGTCTCGGTCGTCGAGAAGGTGCGCCGGCTGCACCGAGGCCCGCAGCCGCGAGGCAGCCAGGCGCGGGATGTCCTGGGTCCGGATCAGCTGGGCGTGCTCGATCGACCCGTGGGCTCCGGTGACCGCGAACGAGTCCAGTGCCTCGTGCACCGCGGCGTCGCCGATCGCGTGGACAGCGATCTCGAGTCCGTTCTGGTGCGCGCGCAGCATCAACATCCGCAGGTCGTGGCTGGTCTGGTTCGGATAGCCCTGGGGGAACAGCAGGTCCCCGGAGTCGGCGTACGGATCGCAGCACCACGCCGTACGGGTGTTCAAGGAGCCGTCCGAGATGATCTTCAGCTGGCCCATCGTGGCCAGGTCGCAGCCCGGCAGTGGGTCCCCGGTGCGCAGGCCCCGGTTGATCACCGAGTCGAGGCCCTCGGCATAGGTGGCCATCCTGATCCGCAGCAGGTCCGCTCCCTGGGCCCAGCGCTGCGCCCATTCGTCGGCGCCGCCGCTGAACTCGAAGTCGACCACCCCGACGATGCCCTTGGTGGCGGCCTCGGCCTGCGCCCGGCGATAGGCCTCCGGGGTGGCCTCCTGGCCCACGACCGCCTCCAGGTCCGCGTAGGCGGCGAACCACTCCGCCTCGCGGACCACGTCGTCGCGCTCGGCCAGGCCGAGCGAGCGCAGGGCCACGGAGTTCATCCACGCGTGGTGGGCGTCGCCGGAGATCAGCACGATCGGGACCGAGGTCGAGATCTCGTCCAGCTCGGCCACCGTCGGCTCGCGCTCCCACGTCGCCGACCTGTGGCCGAAGGCGACCAGCGGGGTGTCGGGCCGCATCGCCAACCGCTCCCGCACGAAGTACGTCGCCTCCTCCGGCGACCTGGTCGTCGAGAGGTCGAGGCGGGTCGAGGTCATCGCCACCTGGCCGAGGTGGACGTGCTGGTCCCACAGGCCCGGGATGATCCAGCGCCCGTCGGCGTCGAACACCCGGGGAGGCTCACCCTCGGTGCTCGTGACATCTACCCCGCTGACGTCGGACCCGAGCGCGGACACGATGCCGTCGCTGACGAGCACGTCGACAGGGCGACCGGTCGGCGCCTCGTCCTTGCCGAGGGGGACCGGGAAGACGTTGCGGATCAGCAGCGGTTCCATGGCGCCGAGGTTAGACGACGCCTCCGATTGCCGCCGCGAGGGCACTAGTCTCGGGTCTTGTGACGGAATCCATGGTCCATGCGTCGAGCCTGCGCAAGTCCTTCGGCGACCTCGAGGCGGTGCGCGGGATCGACGTGGACATCCGCAAGGGGGAGGCCTTCGGATTCCTCGGCCCCAACGGAGCCGGCAAGTCCTCCACGATGCGGATGATCGCCGCTGTCTCGCCGGTCACCGGCGGCACCCTGCGGATCCTGGGCATGGACCCGTCCACCGACGGGCCGGCGATCCGGGCCCGTATCGGCGTCTGCCCGCAGGAGGACACGCTGGACAACGAGCTCAACGTCCGCGACAACCTCTACATCTACGGTCGATACTTCGGGATCCCGAAGAAGCTCGTCAATGAGCGGGTCGATGAACTCCTCGAGTTCGCGATGCTCACCGAGAAGGCCCGCGCCACCGTGGAGGAGCTCTCGGGTGGGATGAAGCGCCGGTTGACCATCGCCCGGTCACTGATCAACAGGCCCGAGCTGTTGCTGCTCGACGAGCCGACGACCGGCCTGGACCCGCAGGCGCGCCACGTGTTGTGGGATCAGCTCTATCGCCTCAAGCACGCCGGCGTGACCCTGGTGATCACCACGCACTACATGGACGAGGCCGAGCAGCTCTGTGACCGGCTCGTGGTGATGGACAGGGGCGTGGTCGCCGCCGAGGGGTCGCCGTTGCAACTGATCCGTGAGCACTCCACGCGTGAGGTGGCCGAGCTCCGGTTCGGGGTCGCCTCCGGTGAGGAGACCCATGCGGACCTCGCCGAGCGGGTTCAGGACCTGGGCGATCGGGTCGAGGTGCTGCCCGATCGGTTGTTGGTCTACACCGACGACGGCGAGGAAGTGCTGGCCAAGGTGCACGAGCGTGGCCTGGAGCCGGTGGCCACCCTGGTCCGACGCTCCAGCCTCGAGGACGTGTTCCTCCGCCTCACCGGACGGTCCTTGGTGGACTGATGGCCAACCAGCTCCCGCTCTGGGTCGGCATCGGCCGGCAGATGGACTATTGGTGGACGGTCTTCAAGCGCACCTGGCGCGGCGGGATCATCTCCAGCTTCGGCTCGCCGCTGTTCTACGTCGTCGGGATGGGGGTGCTGCTCGGTGGCTTCATCGAGGGCGACCCCGACCGGCTCGAGGGTGCGACGAGCTATCTGGCCTTCGTCGTCCCGGGACTGGTCGCGGCCCACGCGATGCAGCTCGCGGTGGGGGAGACCACCTATCCGGTGATGGGCGGGATCAAGTGGCACAAGACGTACCACGCCCAGTTGGCCACACCGTTGAGCGCTCGTGAAGTCGTCAACGCCCACCTGGTCTTCGTGCTGGCCCGGGTCGCGTCGGCCTGCGCCGTCTTCATGCTCGTGCTCGCCCCGTTCGGTGTCTTCGAGTCATGGTGGGGCCCGATCCTGGCGTTCTTCGTGCAGGTCCTCGTCGGGATGGCCTTCGGCACCGTCATCTTCGGGGTCAGCGCACGAATGACCTCCGAGCAGGGCTTCGGACTGATCTTCCGGATCGGCGTGGTGCCGTTGATGCTGTTCTCGGGCGCGTTCTTCCCGATCGCCAACCTCGGCGTGGTGCTGGAGTGGCTCGCCCGGCTCACCCCGCTGTGGCACGGGGTCAACCTGTCGCGGATGCTCTGTCTCGACACGATGGACTGGTCCCTGGCCGGGATCCACCTGCTCGTGCTGGTTGCCGTCATGGCGTTCGGGTGGTGGTTCGCGATCCGCGGGCTCGAGAAGCGGATGGCGGACTGATGGCCGACGACGCGCAGGACCGTCGCGATCCGCTGGTGCCGCTCTCGCCCGGCGCAGCAATGGCGGTGATCACCTACCGCAACTACACGACGTACAAGCGCTTCTGGAAGCTCTTCGTGACCGGGTTCCTCGAGCCGGTCTTCTACCTGTTCTCCATCGGGATCGGTGTCGGCCAGCTGATCGACAGCTTCCAGTTCAACGGCCAGACCATTCCCTACGCGGACTTCGTGGCGCCGGGGATGCTCGCGGCCAGTGCGTTCAACGGTGCGCTGATGGACTCGACGTACAACGTCTTCTTCAAGCTGAAGTACGACAAGCTCTACGACCAGATGCTCGCCACGCCGCTGACCACCGCCGACGTGGCTCGCGGGGAGATCCTGTGGGGTCAGCTGCGCGGCGCCTCCTACTCGGCGGCGTTCCTGCTGGTGATGCTGGCGATGGGGATGATCCACTCGTGGTGGGCGATCCTGGCGTTGCCGGCGGCGCTGCTGATCGGGTTCGCGTTCAGTGCCGTGTGCATGGGGCTGACCACCTACATGAAGTCGTTCCAGGACTTCGACAAGATCACCCTGCTGCAGCTGCCGATGTTCCTGTTCTCCGCGACTTTCTTCCCGATCACCGCCTTCGACGGCGTGACCCGCTGGATCGTCGAGGCGACGCCGCTCTATCGGGGTGTCGTGCTCTGCCGTGAGCTGACCACGGGGGCGCTGTCCTGGGCGAGTGCGGTGTCCGTGGTCTACCTGGTGGTGATGGGCGTGCTCGGACTGGTCCTGGTACGCCGTCGCCTGGACAGGCTGCTGCTGACCTGAGGGCCGGGCCTACGGCAGGGTGACCAGCATCCGCTGGTACCAGGCCACGTCGATCCACTGCCCGAACTTCCAGCCGACCTCCCGGAGCTGCCCGGTCTTCTCGAAGCCGCAGGCCAGATGGAGCCGTTCACTGGCCGGGTTGGGCAGCGCCACCAGTGCGACCGCGGTGTGCACCCCGGAGACCGCCATCGTCTCCAGGAGTGCGGGATAGAGGAGCTTGCCGACGCCCTTGCCCCGCACCGACTCGTCGAGATAGATCGAGGTCTCACGGGTGGTGTCATAGGCCGGGCGGGGCCGATAGGACCACGAGTAGGCATAGCCGACCACATTGTCGTCGTCGTCGACGCCGACGA
>DATCYH010000102.1:0-12317 GCA_036570405.1 Nocardioides sp. | reverse complement strand
TCCGCAGCGGCGCGGCAACGTGAACGCGGTGGAGGCGGTCACAGCGTCGTCGGTCGCCTACGCCCTGCGCGCGGCGGTCGACCCCACCATCCCGGCCAACGGCGGTTCGATGCGACCGGTCGCAGTCATCGCTCCGCCCGGATCCATCGTCGCCGCCCTGCCGCCGGCCGCGGTCGGTGCCGGCAACGTCGAGGTGAGCCAGCGGGTGGCTGACGTCTGTCTCGGCGCGCTGACGCAGGCGCTGCCCGAGCGCGTCGGCGCAGCGGGTCAGGGCACGATGAACAACCTGCTCGTCGGCGGGGATGGCTGGGTGTACTACGAGACGGTCGGTGGCGGCGAGGGCGCGCACCCTCACCGTCATGGTCAGTCCGGCATCCACACAGCGATGACCAACACAGATCAACTTGACTACCGATCAGGCGAACCCCGCCCCGGCCAGTCGGGAATTCACACCGCGATGACAAACACCCGGAATACCCCCATCGAGGCTCTGGAGCGGGCCTTCCCGTTGCGGGTGCTGCGGTACCGGCTGCGACGGGGAAGCGGTGGCGCGGGCTGGTCGGCTGGCGGCGAGGGCATCGAGCGAGACCTGCTGATGCTCGAAGACGTCACGGTCAGCCTGATCACAGAGCGGCGGGTGAGCCAGCCCTGGGGCCTGGCCGGAGGAGGCCCCGGAGCTGTCGGTGAGAACTGGCTGCTCCCCGGCGGGGACGAGGACCGAGCGGAGCGCCTCCCGGACAAGTGCACTCTTCGCATTCATGCCGGCGACGTCCTCCGGATGCTGACGCCCGGTGGTGGCGGCTGGGGGGCAGACTCGTGACGTTGTCGGGGCTCGATGCCCAGCTTCGAGCAGCTCAGAGCGTCCCGGACCAACCGGACTTGCCGGATCACGTGTGGTCGCGACTTGCGTCGACCGTCTACGACGAGGTCAGGGCCCTCGACGAGGCGGCGACGAACCGCCTCCGGACGTCGCTGCTCATCCCGCCGGAGAGGTTCACCGAGGAGATGAGCGCCTTCCAGGCCTGGATGGACCTCGCCCACTCGGAGGGCGACAACCCAGTCATTGTTCGTGCCCAGGTGATGACGGAGTTGTACGTGACGATGGTGTGGCTTCGCGACTCCCTCATGCGGCCCGTAGCAGCGGCGCTGCCTGTTGCGGGGACCTACTCCGCGGTCGAGCGCTTCATCAGTGGCGGCCAGCGGCGACTTCTCCGCAACGCAGTAGCTCACGGCCGGTGGTGCTACCTACCAGGCTTTGATGGTCTCGAGTACTGGGCAGAGCCCACGCGGGGTGGGACCCACCAGCGTTTCGAGGTGAGCGCCGAGGTGCTTGGCAGCTGGCAGATGCTCAGCCGCGGCACGGCGATAGCGGTGCTCCTCGCGCTGACGGAGTAGGGCCACCAATTGCCGTCGACACGAGTAGACCAGCAGGGCCTCGCTGAGGCGGCGGGCCGTCGCCGTGATTGTCACAGTTCGTGGGGATGATGGGACGACTGGCGAGCGCATCGCTCGGCAGCTCGGCCGCTGGCCCGAATGCCACACGGAGACAGGAGATCACGATGGCTCGGCCGACTTCTTCCGACCGGTCCCCGGGGAGGCCCGAGCAGCCGCCTACGTTGTTCGACATGGCCACCATCACGCCGCCCTCCCGGGCCGAGCACGCTGCGGCGGCTGCGGCCGGGTTCCCGCGGCTGCGGTACATGGGCTCGAAGTACCGGTTAGTCCCCCATCTCGCCGAGCTGTTCGCCGAACTGGGGGGCACCACCGCGTTGGACGCCTTCTCCGGAAGTGGCGTCGTCTCCTACACGCTGAAGTCGCTGGGGTACGCCGTCACTTCGAACGACTTCCTCGCCTTCCCGGCTGCCATCGCGTCGGCTGCAGTTGCCAACGACTCGGTGACCCTCGCATGCGAGGACATCGACCGAATCACCGGTCCAGCTGCCGACGGTCGGGACTTCATCCAGAGGACCTTCGATGGTCTCTACTTCACTGCCGAGGACCGAGCGTTTCTCGACTCGGCGTGGTCACACATCGACCTGCTCTCGGGAGCAAAGCGGGACCTGGCCATCGCATCGCTCGTACTCGCCGCAGCGCGTAAGCAGCCACGCGGTGTGTTCACCTTCACCGAGCTCCGCTACGACGACGGCCGACGCGATCTCCACCTCCCGCTGCGGGAGCACTTCGCAGAGACCGCCGCCGAGTACAACTCGGTCGTGTTCGACACCGGCCAGCCGTGTCGGGCAGTGCAGAGCGATGTCTTCGAGATCGACCCAGTGGGCTACGACCTCGTGTACCTGGACCCGCCCTACGCGCCGCCCAAGGACGATAACTGCTACATCAAGCGCTACCACTTCCTCGAGGGGCTCAGCGTGTACTGGCGAGGCCAGGAGATCATGGAGAACACCCGAACAAAGAAGCTCGTGAAGAGGTTCACGCCATTCAGCTACAAGCGGACGATCGTGGATGCTCTTCGGGATACCTTCAAGCGGTTCAGCGAGTCGACCATCGTGCTCTCCTACTCATCGAACGCCGTGCCTGATGCCGCGACGATCGAAGGCCTACTTCGTGATGTCAAAGACCACGTCGAGGTTCGCGAGATCGACCACCGGTATCACTTCGGGACGCATCGGACGGCTGCCCGGCGCGAAGCCGTCGAGTACCTCTTCGTCGGACGATGACCACGGGGACGTTCGACGACTACGTCGAGTCGCTCAGTCAGCTCAGCAATCCGTTCGATCCCACCGTCCCGACCGCTGAGAGCGAGGAGATCCGCACGCTCGCCACCGGGATGACCGACTTGGAGGTCGTGGACCGAGCGAGCCTGGCCGCATTCATTCGAGACCAGGCCGACGCAGTCCCTGTCCTCGGGCTTGCCGTGGGACTCACCAGAGAGAAGTTGAAGAACGTTCTTCGGCACCACCTCGGGTCGTCGGGCTGGATCACTCTGGCCCGGGAACGTTCCGATGACGTGATCGCGATGCTCGACAATAACTACGACGTCGTTCGCTTGGTCGGCGAGCAGCGAGGACGTACCTACGACTTCGGCGACGTACTCGTCGCTCGGGCGGGAACACGACGCACAGCGACCGATGCAGGTGCGACCGGGCGCCGGGTGGAGGACGAGATCGAGCGGGTTGCGCACGACTTGGGACTCCCGGCAGCCACACGAACCAGGTTCGAGGGCCGCAACGGCCAGACGGCTCCATGCGACCTGGCAATCCCAGCCGGCGGCAAGGACGCCTTGATCGTCGTAGCGGCGAAGGGCTTCGACTCGACGGGGTCCAAGCTGACGGACGCCGTGCGTGAAGTCGAGGAGATGGCGGAGAAGCGTCTACCAACCCAGTTCGTCATGGCTGCTATCGACGGCATCGGATGGAAGAGCCGGCTCAATGACTTGCGGCGAATCCACGACCTCAGGACGTCGAACCAGATCGACGGGATGTACACCCTCGAAGGTCTCGGCGACTTCCGCCATGACCTCGAGTCAGCTGCTCAGCGCCTCGGGCTCATCTGAACCTTTGGATCAGGCAAGAAGGGATGATGGGCGGGCCGCTAGATGAGGAGGGGGTCGGGTGAAGCTTGAGCGGTTGATTATCACGGGCTTCCAGTCATTCGGTCCTGAGCCGACCACCTTGCACCTCGCTTCGCGGACCTTCCTTCTCGGGGCGAACGGGTCGGGGAAGACCGCCGTCCTTCATGCGCTCTCTCGGTTGTTCGGGTACTCACCGGAGGTCCGGCGCGTTCGAGATTCCGACTTCCACCGGTCGATCTCGCCCGAGGAGGGCCTCGGTGGCACCGAGGCGAAGCTGACCCTTGAAGCGCACTTCTCGTATGAGGAGCTGGAGGACGACGAGGATCTGTATCCGAGCGTTGCGCCCGGGTTCCGGCACATGTCGCTGGAGGACCCCGACGGGGTGCCCGAGCTGAGAGTCCGGCTGACGGCCACGATCGACGACGAAGGTGAGATCGAGGAGCAAATCAACTACATCACTGGCCTTGATGATGAGGGTGAGCCAGTTTCGTTCGCACAGATGTCGCGCGCCGATCGGTCGCTGTTTCAAGTCCACTACCTCCCGGCTCGCCGCAACCCGGCCGATCACGTGCGGCACAGTGCGACCTCGCTGATTGGTCGAGTTCTCCGTTCGGCCAGTTGGACCTCAGAGCTCGGCGAGATCAAGACGCTGTCGGACGAACTGAGCGGTGTGCTCGCCGGGCATGCCGGGGTGAAGAGCCTCGACTCCCAGCTGGCTGACCAGTGGGGTGCTGTTCACTCGGGGGAGTTCTTCGCCGACCCGGAGATTGCGTTCAACGTCGCCGACCTCGACGGCCTGCTTCGCCATCTGACGATCGACTTCAAGCCGGCGCACTCGGGCGACAGCGCGAGCTTCGATCAGCTCAGCGACGGACAGCAGTCCCTGCTGTACATCTCGCTCGTGCTTGCGGTGCAGTCCCTCGGCCGGAAGGCGATGGTGGGCGAGCTGCCGTCCTTCGATCTTCTCAGGCTCCGGCCCCCGGTCTTCGTGATGATCGCGGTCGAGGAGCCCGAGAACAGCCTGTCGCCGCACCACCTTGGCCGAGTGCTCGCGCAGCTGACTTCGTTCTCTGAGGAGGAGGATGCGCAAGTCGTGCTCGCGACGCACTCGCCAGCCCTCCTGCGCCGTGTGCCGCCGTCGGAGGTTCGGCACCTTCGACTCGACGAGTCACGCCGCACCTGCATAGCAACGATCGTCATGCCCAAGGGGGATGCTGAGGCCGCCAAGTTCGTCCGGGAGGCTGTCCAGGCGTACCCCGAGCTGTACTTCGCTCGACTTGTCGTACTCGGTGAGGGTGACAGCGAGGAGATCGTCTTGCCCCGCGTGTTCGCTGCCCATGACCTCTTGCCGGACCACGTCTCGATCTCCGTGGTCCCGCTCGGCGGTCGACATGTCAATCACTTCTGGCGGCTCCTCGAAGCGCTCGGAATCCCATACGTCACGCTGCTGGACCTCGATGCTGGCCGGTTCGGGGGAGGGTGGGGGCGCATCAGATACGCAATGACGCAGTACCGCCTCCTGCGGGGGGCTCTCGATGACGAGGGCAAGGCATTGCTCGCCGAGCTACCCGGGTGGGACGACGAGCGACGCCCTGACGAAGATGACTTGGGCGAGAAGTCACTCGTCTGGCTCGAGGGGGTTGGAGTCTTCTTCTCGGCGCCCCTCGATCTCGACTACACGATGTTGCGGGCGTACCCGACTGCCTACGAAGTCGATGACGACGAGGTCGGCGACCCCGACGACACCACGGTTTCAGCAGTGCTCGGCAAGAAGCACGGGCCAGTCGACGACTTGTACGACGAGGATGAGCAGTCGATGTTCGACGCCTACCGAGCCAGGTTCAAGACAAGCAGCAAGCCAGCGCAGCACCTCGGAGGGCTCGGCCGCCTCCGCAATAGGACGCTCCTCGCTAAGTTGCCGCCGGTCTTCGGGCGCTTCGTCGCTGCGATCGACGACAGCCTCAAGGCGATTCCTGAATGATCGATCCGGCCGACTGGACTCCGGCAGCCGAGTACAGCCTGGAACCGAACGCCGTGTCGGCTGTCACCGAAACCGAGCGAAACGTGCTGGCCGTCGCCGGTCCCGGCGCGGGCAAGACCGAGTTGCTCGCCCAGCGGGCCGATTTCCTTCTCAGAACAACCGTCTGCCCCTACCCGCGACGGATCCTCGCGATCTCGTTCAAGACCGACGCGGCCGAGAACCTTCGCAAGCGGGTCACCGAGCGATGCGGCGCTGACTTGGCCCGGCGCCTCGACAGCCACACCTTCCACGCATTCGCGAAGCGTCTGATCGACCACTACCGGGTTGTCCTCACTGGCGACGACGCACTCGACCATGACTACGAGGTGGGCGGATCACGTATAGCTCGTCGTCGGATCACCTTCGAGGACATGGTGCCGCTCGCGACGGAGATCCTCACGTCGAGTGCCGTCGCCCGGAACGCAGTTCGCAACACCTACAGCCACGTGTTCCTCGACGAATTTCAGGACTGCACCAACGTGCAGTACCAGTTCGTCCGGGCGGCCTTCGGAGCGACCCCCGCCCAGTTCACGGCTGTTGGAGACAGCAAGCAGCGGATCATGCGCTTCGCCGGTGCGCTTGACGGCGTGTTCGAACGGTACGTGAAGGACTTCGCGGCTGAGACGCGCTACCTCTACCAGAACTTTCGGTCGGCGCCGAGGCTCCGTCGCCTTCAGAACGAGATGGTCAAGGTCATGGAGCCGGCTGCGGCGGTGGCTGAGGATGACCTGCTCGGCGATGAGGGAATCATCGAGGTGGTCGAGCAGCCGTCGTGCAGCGAGGAGGCTGCTGACTGTGCCGACCGCATCCGAGCGTGGATCGAAGAGGACGGCGTCCCACCCGCCGAGATCGCAGTCCTCGTGCGGCAACAGGTGCACGTCTACGCCCAGGCGCTCACGCTGGCGCTTGAGGCGCGAGGAATCGCGGTTCGCAACGAGCAGGCGCTGCAAGACGACTTTGCCCAGCCCGCCGGTGAACTCATCCTCGACTTCCTCGCCGTCATCCTTCATGCCCGCCAACCTGCTGCATATCGACGCCTCATGGCGACGCTCACGCCGAGTACAGGCGACGACGAGACCGACGATCGGAATGCTGCTCGGTGGCGCAGCGCGCTCCAGGATGCTCGGTTCCAGGCACAGGCGATCCTGACCTCCGATCAGGCGGGCGAAGCGCTTGTCGAGATGATCCGCGCGTTCCTGCGGTCGGTCGGTACCGACCTGATGACGTCCTTGTCGCCCGAGTACGCGTCCGGCGATCGCCTGAACGAGGTGGTGGATTCGGTCCTCGGGCGCATCAGTGACCTTGCAGATGGCCTGGGTGGTGGATCGCTGGTGGACCTCACGCACGTGACCGACGATGGAGCGGTGCGCATTCTCACTGTCCACAAGGCCAAGGGGCTCGAGTTCGACACCGTCGTGGTGCTGGGGGTCGAGCACGAGACCTATTGGGGCGACGAAGACGACGCTCGTGCGACGTTCTTCGTAGCTATCTCACGTGCCAAGCGCAGGTTGGTGTTCACCGTCGCGAACCGCCGCGACAAGCCGCTGGGCGCTGGCAGGTGGGACACCGCCCGAACCTCGCACGTCGAGTACTTCGCGTACATCAACGCTGCGATTCGGACCTGAGTCAGGCTCACCGACGAGCTCACAGGCCACCGGGCAACGCGCACACCCGGGCCTCGGGCCTCCAGGCCCGGCGTCGATCTCCCACACACTTGCACCGGGGGTGTCCCGCTGGCGGGCCGGTGGCCAACGGGATAGCCAGCGGGTGACCCCGCTGCAGGTCGGCCGACGCTCCGACCGGCGCAAGAGGAAGAAGTTCGTGATGGATCGCGCGGTTTTCGGGCCGTTCTGGGGCCTACCCCTATGTGCTGAGCATCGCGAAGTTCTCCGCCGCGCCGGATCCGGCGGCGTACTACCTCGAGGTCATCGCCAACGAGCGCGACGACTACTACCTCGCGTCGGGTGAGGCCCCGGGCCGCTGGATCGGCTCGGGGGCAGAGCGGATCGGTCTGGTCGGCCAAGTCGAGGCCGACGCGCTCCGATCGGTGGTGGAGGGGCGCGACCCGGCATCGGGTGCGCCCCTGACGGGGTGGCGGAAGATCAAGGGTTTCGACCTGACGCTGTCGGCACCGAAGTCGGTATCTCTCCTGTGGGGCCTCGGCGACGAGCGGTTGGCTGCCGAGGTCGTCGCTGCGCACGACACGGCGGTGGCCGCGGCGGTGCAGTATCTGGAAGACGAGGCCTGCGTGGTCCGCCGAGGCCGGGCCGGAATCGTCCGGCACCAGGGCGTCGGGTTGGTGTCCGCCGCATTCCGGCATCGGACGAGCCGGGAGGCCGACCCGAACCTGCACACCCACCTGGTTACGGCGAACATGACCCTCGGTCCGGATGGTCGTTGGAGCGCGCTGCACACTCCGGCGATCTACCAGCACGGGAGGACCGCCGGGTTCGTGTACCAGGCGGTGCTGCGCCACGAGCTCGGCGTGCGCCTCGGCGTCCGCTTCGAGCCATCGTCCCCGGGGGTGGGAGAGGTCGTCGGGATCTCCCCGAAGGCGCGTCGAGCGTTCAGCCGCCGGCGGATCGAGATCGAAGTGGTGATGGCCGAGCACGGGGTTCGGTCGGCGCACGGGGCGCAGGTGGCGACGCTCGACAGCCGCCCGGCCAAGCCCGAGATCGTCGACGAGGACATCCTGCGGGAGGGGTGGCGACGACGTGCCGCCGAGGTCGGGTTCAGCGGCAACGTCCCGACCGGCCCGCACCACTCAGTCGTGGCGAGTGACGACCAGCTCGGCACGTTGCTGACCGAGCAGGACGCGACCTTCGACCGTCGTCAGGTGATCCGGGCAGTCGCCGAGACCGCCACACAAGGACTCGACTACGACGCGATCCGACACCGAGCCGACCGCTACCTCGCGAGCGACGCCGTCGTGGAGGTCGCGCGGGGCTGCTGGACGACCCCGGAGATGCTGGCGCTCGAAGCCGACGCGCTCCGCCGCTCGATCGACGGACCCAGGACCGTCCCCGTCGACCCCCGGTCGTTGATGCTCGCGGTTCGGGCCAGGCCGTCGATCAGCATCGAACAGGCGCTTGCCGTCAAGCGTGTGACCGTCACCGACGCGCCGGTGGCGGTGATCGTCGGCCAGGCCGGTACGGGCAAGACCTTCGCCCTCGACGCTGCCCGCGAAGCGTGGCATCGCACCGGGCTCCGAGTCCGAGGGGCCGCCCTGGCTGCCAAGGCGGCACGCGGGCTCGAAGCTGGTTCGGGCATCCCGAGTCAGACGATTGCCTCGCTTCTCCAGGGTCTCGACTCGGGCCGGGACCGGCTGTACCGGACCGACGTGTTGGTCCTCGACGAGACCGGGATGGTCGGCACCCGCCAGCTCCACCGGCTCATCGAACACACCGCCAATGCCAGGGCGAAGCTCGTGCTCGTCGGCGACCCGAAGCAGCTCGCCGAGATCGAAGCCGGTGGCCTGTTCGCCTCGCTCGCCCGGCGACTCGGCCACGCTGAGCTGACCGAGAACCGGCGGCTCACCGACCGAGCCCAGCGAGCGACCGCCAGCGCTCTGCGCGACGGCCACACCGACCGAGCCCTGCGACGCATGGAGCAGAGCGGCTCGATCACCATCGGCGACAACGCCGACCGCGTCCACGCTCGCATGGCCGCGGACTGGTACCTCAGCCACACCACTGGCCGCGACGTCGTCATGTTGGCGCTGCACCGCAGCGACGTCGCCGATCTCAACCAACGAGCACGCATCCATCTCATCGCCAACGATCGCCTCGGGCCGATCGTCGTGGACTCCGATGAGCTCGAGCTGCGTATCGGGGACCGTGTCCTGGCGCTGCGCAACGACCGCAAGGTCGGCATCGTCAACGGCACCATCGGCACGGTCTCCGGAGCCGAGGTCAGCGCCGTCCACATCGAGACCAGCGACGGCGACCGCCTCGCCGTCCCGATCGACTACATCGCGGCGGGCCACCTGACCCACGGCTACGCCATGACCATCCACAAGAGCCAGGGCACGACCTGCGATGTCGCCCTCGTGCTCGGCGACGACACCCTGCACAAGGAAGCCGGTTATACCTCGATCACCCGAGGCCGGGAACGCAACCACGTCTACACCGTCGCCGCCCAGGAGCCCGCCGCCCGCCCCGCCGACGACCTCCGCCGAGCCCTGGCGGTCAGCACGGCCAAGCAGACCGCCCACGATCGCGGAGGTCTGGGCCTGTGACCCGCCGCCGAGCCCACAAGTCGGACGAGGCCCAGCTCGTCATGGACTTCGCGGAGCGAGAGCACCCAGCAGTCGAGCATGCGCGCGCCGTCCGTGTCGAGGCCGGGCTCGCCCCGTCGCTCACCTCCCCCGACCTTCTCGGCAGGGTGCGCGCGACCCTCCAATGTGACCACGAGCGATGCTCCCCAGCGGAAGGGGTGCGAAGGGCGAGCTAGGAACGGGGAGAATGGTCCGGTGAGTTACCCCGACCTTCCCGCGGTCCCGGAGGTTCCGAGCCACAGGCTGGACTTCCTGACTTCTCGGCAGATCTTGGACCAAGCGCGGGCCGCACTCCACGCCGCCCGTCTTGCTCTCAACGAGCTGGAGAACGGCGCTCCGACCGAGGGCCAGCTCGCCCGCATCCGACAAGTCGTGATCGAGTGCCGCCGTTCGACTTTCGTGCTCCAGAAGCTTTCCAGCAGGGTCGAGGGCTTCGATGACTGGTACCAGGAGCGTCAGGCCGCGTTGAGGTCCGACCCGCTCATGCGCTACTTCCACACTCTCCGCACGGAGATCGAGAAAGAAGGCCTGCCAGGCATCATGGCGGAGCTGTACGACCGGCGGTCTGGGGAGGCGATCGGCGATGTTGCCTGCGGCGAGGACCGCCATGGAATCTGGGTGAGCGGTGCACTCCGCGCTGATGCCGAGGTTCCAACGGGGATCGTCGATGATGCCTCCAAGACCTTGGGACTTCGCAGCTTTCGGTTGCCGGACCCGCCCCTGGAACATTGCGGCGAATCGCTCACCGACCTGCGCTTCTCGACGCTCGCCGGCCTCGTCATCAAGTTCCTCTGGACGGAGGTTCTGCAGCCAGCCGACGAGCGGTTCGGTGGAGACGCGGACGCCCTGGGGTAGGTCTACGCCTTCGGAACGATCTCCAAGCGGCCCGGGTCGAACGCTCGCCTTCTGGTCCTCGCCGGGTTGACGACGATGGGATGCAGGAGCACCTCGATCAGCCTCCGCTGGAAGTCGATGCCTCGCTCCTCCCAGGCGGCGACGAGCTCCTCGTAGGTGCCGGGGACCTCAGCGAGGACCCGGGTGCCGGTTCGGTTCGCGATCTGCGCTTCCACCTCGCGTGCTTCATCGTCGAGGCGGTCCTTGCGGGTGCGGAAGCTGGAGCGGTCGATGTCGCCGTCGGTGTACAGGTCGATCAGACGCTGGCGCCGCTCGTCGATCTCCCGCAGTGCCTCCAGGAGCGAGCCATCGCCGTCGTTCTCTTCGCTCGTGTCGAGGCGCGCCATCGCGGCTCGGGTGACGGGGTCGGCGAGCATTCCGCAGATCAGGTCTCGCACGTAGTCCTCCAGCTCGGGGGCGCGGATGCTGACCCGGCCGCAACCGTCGAGTCCCGGCCCCTTCCGGCAGGCGTAGGTCCGACGCCCGCCCTCTCGCTGGAGCGACCGCATCCGACCACCGCAGAGCCCGCAGCGCATCAGGCTGGTGAGCGGGTAGGTCCGGCCCTTGCGGGGCTTCGCCCGCTTCGGGGCGAGCGCCACCACGAGGGCCTGGTGCTGCTCCTCGGCGATGATCGGCTCCCATTGGCCCTTGGCGACCACTACGCCCTTGTGCTCGCGCAGGCCGGCGATCCGCCCGGACGTGAGGATCGACGTGATCGTCGTGACGGTCCACGGGCGACCGGTCACGGTCGGCACGCCCTGGGTGTTCCAGTCGGTGCAGATGCTCCACACCGACTCGCCGGCGAGCACCCGTTCGGCAGCTTCGTGGATGCGGGTGACCTCGTCGGGGACGTGCTCGGTCATCTCGTAGTTCCAGCCGTACGCCCGGGGCCCTGCGATGCGCGGGACGCCCTCGCGTGCTTCGCGGGCGCGCACGGCGAGCATCCGGTCCGAGGTCTTCTTCGACTCCTCCCGGTCCATGGCCGAGCGGATGCCGATCTCGAACTCGCTCACCCACCCGTCTGTGGTTGCGACCGCCTTGTCCGGATCGCGTCCGGCGGCCTCGAACGCGTCGACCAGCGGCGCCCACCCCGGCCCGCCGCCACGGGAGAGCCGGTCAGTCTTGTAGGCGATCACGCAGTCGACCTCGCCGGCACGGATCAGCTCAAGCAGCTCGCCGAACTTCGGGCGGCTCCGGCCCCGGTTCCGGTAGCCCGACGTCGACGGTGGCTCGACCAGCTCGACGACGACGTCGACCTTCAGCCGCCTCGCGGCCTCCCGGCACGCCTCGATCTGCACGTCGAGGGACGCGGACCCGTCGCGTGTGATCGACTGGCGTGCATACAGAGCCGCTCGGTGTCTCGCTGCCATAGGTAGTCAAAGAGTAATGAGTTGACCAACACCAAGAACACGCCGATCGAGTCGCTGGAGCGGGCGTTCCCGCTGAGGGTGCTGCGCTACCGCCTGCGCCAGGGGAGCGGCGGCACGGGCCGGATGGCAGGCGGCGAGGGCATCGAGCGCGACCTGCTCGTGCTCGAGGACGTGACGGTCAGCCTCATCACCGAGCGCCGGGTCAGCCAGCCGTGGGGCTTGGCC
>DATCYH010000101.1:0-2864 GCA_036570405.1 Nocardioides sp. | reverse complement strand
CTGATCACATCGCCATCGGCGTCGGTGAGCGTGACGAGCGGGAAGTCGCCGAGGTCAGGGTCAGGATCAGCGGTGACCGGCGCCCAAACCTCCTCGCTGAACTCCAGCGTCGCCTCATCGCCCGCCTGGACCACAGAGGTGGCCTCGGCGGAGACCGAGGCATCCTCGATCGTCGGTGAAACCACGTCGATGGCTTCGATCACCTTGTCGCCGGTGGTGAGGTCCACGTCGTTGCCAGCGAGGTCCTCGACGCCGGTCATGGTGTTGATCGTCAACGGGTAGTTCACGATGCCATCACCGCCCACGGTGATGACCTGAGGGTTCTCGATGAGCGTCACCACGGCAGTGTCACCCTGGTTCGGGGTCGCCGAACCGGAGAAGACGCACGTCGCCTCCGTCACCCCGTCACCCGGTTCGAGAAGGCCGGGATCGCCGCACCGGATGTCGATGACATCGCCGTCTGCATCGGTCAGGGTGATGAGCGGGAAGTCCCCCAGCGCCGGTGTGGGATCGGCAGTGACCGGCGCCCACACCTCCTCGCTGAACACCAACGTCGCCTCGTCACCAGAGTCCACGACGCCCTCGCCTGCACCAACCGTCTCACCAGTCAACGTCGCCGTCACGATGGTCGGGGCGATCACGTCGCCGGGAGGCGTACCGCCACCACCAGTGGGCGGTGCGGTCACGGTGATAGAGACGGTGTCGGTATCAGTGGCGTCGTCGGCGAACTCGGTCGTGAAGGTGAGCGTGCACTCACCGGCGACCTGGCCGGCGGGAACCGTGATCGCGAACTGCCATCCGTCGCGAGCTGAGTCGGAATCGGCACCGAGGTCCTGGTCGGTGACGCCGCAGCCGCTGACGGAGATGCCTTCGATGTCGTCACCGGTGACGGTCCCAGAGATATGTCCGCCGCGGACGACCGAGGTGCTGTCGAGCGCAACAGTCGCCTCCGGAGCATCTGTGCTCGGCTCGACGGGCGTGATGAGCCCCTGCTCCTCGAGGTCGGCTGGGGTGCGCCCGATGAACCCGGCCATCTGCGCTCGGGTCACGTTGCCGCTTGGATCGTAGGTGTTCCCGGCCGAGTCGGTTCCCTGGACTATGCCCCGTGACGAGAGAGCGTTGATGTTCCCCTGGTGCTCGACGGCGTCCTCATCGTCGTTGAAGTAGTCGGCCGAGGTCGTGAGCTCTTCGCCGGTCATGTACTCGATCGCCCGGATGATGAACGACGCCATCTGCGCCCGGGTCACGAGGTCGTGCGGCCCGTACTCGGTGGCGGGGTGCCCGGCCGGGCCGCCCATCACGATGCCGGCGGCCTGCAGGCGGTTGATGCTGGTGAAGTGCGGGTTGTCAGGATTCTGCGCAGTCCCGATGTCGGTGAACGTCGGCTCTCCCTCATAGGAGGGCAGCGCATTGATGTTGTCGTCGACGTCGAGCGAGTCGGCGGCATCCATGAGACGAGCAATGAACGATGCCATCGCGGCCCGCGACACCAGCAGCGAGGGTCCGTACTGGGTCGCAGGCAGGCCGTTGGGGCCGCCCTCTGTGATGCCCAGTGCAGCCACGCACTCGATCTCGCGCTCGAAGGTGTTGCCGGCGATGTCCGTGAAGGGATCGGGCTCGGTCGGGACCCCCTCGCAGAAGGTCTCGAGCTCCTGCACCGGGGGCGGTGTGTTCTCCCCGGCTGCGGCGGCGCTTCCCGCGGCGAGGAAGGGCACGACAACAACAGTCGCCACAAGGGCGATCAGGATCCGCTTCATGTATCGGAGCTCCCAGCATTGGTGGATCGACTTGCGTCGCGGCCCTACCCAACGCTGGAAGGTGCAAAACGCCCCATACCACTCTGCGCGCGGAGGAGCCCCGGCCGCCTGGCCGGGGCTCCTCCTCACTTCACTTCGGGTTGGGCTGGTGGTGGGTCAGCCGGCGCCGAGGGGGGTGATGTTGCCCGCTGCCTCGTGGACGGCGAGGTAGCGCACCAGGAAGCTGGCCATCTGGCCACGGAGGACGGGGTTGCCGGGCGAGAACTTGCCGACGTCCGTGCCCTGGGCGACACCGGTGGAGGCGACCGCGTTGATGTTGGCCTCGTGGGTGGTGCCGTCGTCGTCGTTGAAGTAGTCGGCCTCACCTGCGTCGAAGCCCTCACCGGTGAGGAAGTTCTGGAGGCGGTTGATGAACGTCGTCATCTGCCCACGGCTCACCGGCGCGCTCGGATCGAACGTGACGGGTGTCGTGCCAGTGGTGACCTCCATGTCGGCGAGGCGGTTGATGGCCTCGACGTGCGCGCTGTCGGCCTCCACGTCGGTGAACCGGTTGACGCCGCTGTACTCCGGCAGGTCCTGCAGCTCCGCACCCTCGACCTCGAGGGCGTTGGCGAGATCACCGAGGCGGACCAGGAACGACGCCATCTGGTCACGACGCACAGGCACGCCGGGACGGAACGTGCCGTCGGCGTAGCCCTCGGTGATGGCCGAGGCAGCCAGGCACGAGATGACGTCCTGGTTGCTGCTCACGTCTGGGTAGGTGGTGTCCTCAGCCTCGGCGCAGAACGTCTCCGTCTCGGGTGCGGGCGGCACCTCGTCGGCGGGCGGCTCCTCGCCGGGCTCGGCCTCACCGAAGTAGATCGGCGCGGAAGCCTGAACCTCACCGGCGAGGGTGCCGATGACGATGGCGCACGGGAAGTTCGCTTCCTCGATCGAGATGCAGGTGCGACCGGCATCACCGATGCCGTCGGTCTGCACGGCGTAGGTCGTGCTGAAGCTCGGGCCGGTGACCAGCTTGACGCCGCCGGATCCCAGCTGAGCAGCACCGTTGCAGTCGTCAGTTCCGGGCTCGGTGCCCGGCAGCGGCGTGCCGTCGGTCGTGGCGTT
>DATCYH010000100.1:0-3930 GCA_036570405.1 Nocardioides sp. | reverse complement strand
ACCGTGTCAGACCTGGTTGCCGAACAGCGACGGTGATCGCCTACTTCGACACATCGGCGATCGTCCCGCTGCTCATCGACGAGATCGGCACGCCCGCAGCCGGCCAGATCTGGGACCAGGCCGAGCGCCTGGTGAGCGTTCGACTGTCCTACGTGGAGTCCCGGGCCGCTCTCGCCCAGGCTGCTCGCATCGATCGGATCTCTCAGCGTCATGTCCGGTCAGCGGTCCGCGATCTAGAGGGGCTCTTGGATCAGCTCGACATGGTCGACATCGATGTGCAGCTGATGCGCAAGGCAGGTGAGCTCGCGGAGGACCGAGGTCTGCGTGCCTACGACGCCGTCCACCTCGCCGCCGCGGTCCGCATCCAAGACCCCGACCTCGTCGTCGTGGCCGGCGACCGCGCGCTCCTGGCTGCAGCCGAAGCTCTAGGCATGTCGGTCGCTGCGATCGCCTGACCGAGCTGGTGGCCGCCCGTCGACCTCATGCCCGTGCGGGTCAGGAGCAGCCGGCCTCCGCTAGGTCCTCGAGGATCTCTTCGCGCTCGCCCGCGTCTCGGTAGGCCTGAGCGATGGTGCTGCTCTCCTGCAGGACCAGGATGTCGTCCCAGCTCTGTGAGCCCTCGATGCCGTAGCGCTCCTCGATGGCGACCAGGCGGTCGCGCTTGGCATCACAAGCGCTCTCCGTGCCTCGAGTGATGGCAACGACGATCCCCGTGATCGCCAGGAGTGCAGCAGCCAGTGCAAGGAGACGAACGCCGGCGATCGACAACGAGCGAGGCACCGCAAGAGTCTCGCCTCAACTCGCGCCGACAGCGAGCGCTCCTTCGCGTGCCGGATCCATCGCCGTCGGCCAGGATGGGCGATCGTGGGTGATCGCGGAGAGCCAGACCGGACGGGCGAATGAGGTGGTGTCGGCGAGCCTTCGCCGTCGCAGGAGCGCTCGTCGCGATCTCGGCGGTCGTTGGATGTGCTTCCGGAGGCGACGAGGGCGGTCAAGGCGTGTCGACGCCGTCGACCGTGGCGGACGAGGTCACCGATCGCCAGCTGGAGCAGGTTGTTGCCGCCCTTTGGCGCGACCGGCATGACGCGATCGTCGCCGAGTCGGCGTCAGCGCTCGCGGAGATCGAGGTAGATCCAGCGCTCGAGTCAGACCGGGCCTACTTCATCGAGTACTGCCCTGGCTACTGTCCGCCGCTGCTTACGACGAGCTGGACCGCTCCAACGGTTCGACTGCTCGGGAGCAACGCTGCCCGAACAAGCGCCGTCGCTGTGGTCGACTACACGAGCAGCTGGGATACCGGAGAGGACTACCCGGCTGCAGCGCTCGTCCGAATCGAGGCCACGGACTCAGGCGGGTGGCACTTCTCCCTCGTGGCGGACTGGGGACCAGACGAGCGCTTGCCCGTGCTCCCCCGAGGCGAGGTCCTGCCCCTCGCTCCCGATGGCAAGACGCTTGTCGAGGACTACCTGGTGCTAGCGGATCGGCTGTGGAAGGGATCGCCCTATCCGTCCGATCCTCAGTTCGCCGACGGTCCCCGCACGAGCGATCTGCCGGAGACGATCGCGACCTTCATGGAGACGCCGGCGGATCAGGTGAACACGACCGAGCCCGTCGTGAACGACGATGCCGAGGTGGTGGCGTTCACGCTGAGATCTGGGCCATCGGCATTGCACTGCAGTGTTGCGGAGGTGGCCGACACCACGAGCGGACGCCATGGGCAGCCGCTCACGCCAGTGGAGGCCCTGGGGGACTACGGCCGCATGGTGGAACCAGGGCGCTACTCGGACTTCACCGTGCACAGGATCATCACCGTCTGCGTCGTCGCGTCAGAGGGTGAGAAGCCAGCGATACCCGTCTACCGGGAGGACCGAACCACGGTGACGGGGACCAAACTGCAAACGACGTAGGACATCGAGCCAGCTGAAAAACCTAGAGGAGCGGACGACGGGATTCGAACCCGCGACCCCAACCTTGGCAACGTGATGAACGCCGTCCAGCCGATACCGACACGTGCCGCCACCTGGGCTCCCGTCCAGCCCGTTGTCCGCTCGGTAGCCCTGTTTCCACCCTGTAGTAGAGCGCTCTACGGAGAGCCCCGGCGTCGACGGCTCTGTTCCGTGGCGGTGGTTAGGGGTCCACGCCTTCGCCCGACAGGTCTGCACGAATCACCAGCCCGGCGATGGAGATCTCTTGGTCGCCGTACTCATGAAGCTCGCGGAGAAGTCCACCGGCCATGAGCAATGCAAACAGTGCGTTCGACTGCGTCAACTGCTCGTACGTCGGCGAGTGGATCGTCGCGTGGCGGTTGTAGGCCTTCGGTACGGCCTCGCCGGTCGCCGGACGGAAACTTTGGAAGGCTCTAGGCAGTCCTGCGAGGACTAGAGCGAGCCGAAGCTCGACAAGCGGTGCATCCTCCGGGTCAACGGCCGATCGAATTTCCTCCATGTGTCGTTTGGCGTCCGTGTCCCGCGCAACGAGGGCGTCGAGGACCGTTGTGGCGGTGGCCTGGACCGGCTTCCAGAGTCCATACCGACCCGCGTCGACCGCCTCTTGGAGGGAGTCGACAAGGGGACTCGCTCCCGCTCCGGCGACCTGGAGCAGAAGGCTCTCGACATCCTCGAGAATGTCGGGGGCAGCGTCGACCAATACGGCGTTGCGCTCCGCCTCGTCGTCGGCGTCGAGTAGCCGCGCGATCACACCGCTCCGCGGTGCCCAGACGACTGGCCACCCCGATAGTGCGAGGTCCATGGTCGCCTCAAGCCTGCCGGGGTCCCAATTCGGCGGCAGGGCGCGACGGATGGCCCGGACGGCCGCTTCGAGATCGGGAGCCACGCGACTCCACCACGCCGCCAGCGACGTCGCGATCTCCTGACTCGCCACGAGAGAGGGCTGGATCGCTCGAACCGCTGCCTCAGCGGCCCGAAGCGCCGCCTCTACGTCTGGCTGGATTGCTTCAGCTGCCGCCGCAACAGTCAGGAGCGCCGCCCGGACACCGGGAAGCTCCAGTTGTGCCTGAGCAGCTCGTGCTGCAGCGGCTTGTTCACGCTCATAGGGCCCAAGGCCGCCGTCTTCCACGGCTCCAGTCTTGCCCGGCTGGATACCTCGCCGGTCCTGTTTCGCAGACACGCCCTCAACGGAGGCCGAGGAGCCTGGTGCGAGACACAATCCGTGGGACCCCGCCCCGGGCGAACCCACCTAACCACGAGGTCGGGTCGCGATTGTCGCCCTACCGTCGAGCGAATGGATGATGACGTTCACGACCAAGCGGATCGTGCCGCGTACTGGGAGCCTCGCACGAGCCCGCTCGCGGACGCCCACGTTCATCATCAGCACAGAGCGATGGCGGAGTTCGACGACTACATGGCTGTCATCCACTCGGCCCTGGTGCTCATCGCGCTGGGACTTGAGCACGAGAGCCCCCATCCGTGGGACGGTACGTTCGCAAACGAGTTCGGGGCCATTGCGTGCTTCTCCCGATCACATGGCTCCCTTCGCGCAGCGACTGCGCTTGCCGTGTCCGGGTACTACACCGATGTCGAGCCCCTCCTGCGGAGTGCTTACGAGTCCGCTTCGCTCGGTCGGATGCTCGCTAAACAGCCCGAGCTCGCCGACAAGTGGCTGCTCCAAAACGAGTGGACGCCCGACAGGATCGTGCGCCGATGGGTGGAGGAAGAGCGTGGGCCGGGCGAGGCCGATGCCTACGCGGCCTACTACCGCCAGGCCAGCAACGCCACGCATCCCACGGCTCAAGCTGCGCTTCGGAGCATCGCGTTCGACGACGGCTCCTGGGTGGAATGAGCCCCCTGTAGTGGTCCAGTAGTTGTGCGGTCCGTGCGCCTCCGTCATCGTGGCGGAGGCAGGAAAGGACCCACAGATGGCTCGACGACGGCACACGCCGGAGCAGATCATCCGCAAGCTCGCCGAAGGCCA